>RECR01000038.1 GCA_007693955.1 Gloeocapsa sp. DLM2.Bin57 | reverse complement strand
AACCCTTTTTTAAAGTTTTGTAAAGCTTTTTAACTTAGTTTTTACTTATATTAATTATAAGTTTTGCTTATTAGTTTAAGGTATAGCGATACTTTCCAAGGGAACGAAGAGGGGGAGAGGGAAATGAAGAATGTAGAATGAGCGAATCTGCGAAAAATAATTAATTCGCGCATTCCCCATCTCCGAAGTCTCCCCTATTCCAGAGCCCATAGCGCTATAGTTTTACTAAAATCAAGATATAGTCTTTTGTCCTAACTGCTAATAAAATGTCTTTATATCCTATAGTCCCCGAGTTTGAGTCTTCTGGTTGCTTATTGAGTCCTTCTAGCGTTGAAGGGTTAGTTAATTCCTTGATGGAGGTTTTGCTTGAACAACAATTGACTACTACTGTCTGGGTAAAACCTGCAACTACCTGGATGGAGGAAATTGATCGCTATCTCAATGAAGGTAAAGTGGTTCAGACATATTGGTGTCAAACTTTTGCAGGAAAAGATTTAAATAAAACTAAACGAGGAAAACTACTTCCGATTAAATTACAAACTACGGCTGATTTAGAACGAGAATTTTTCGTCTTAGTTATCTCAACTGATTTCTCTGTGTTAATTTTAGCCCAGCAACAACCCATCTCTACAATGCCCACTAAATTAACCGGAAGACCATCAGTATTGCAGTTTAAAGTATTTTGTTCTGTTGATGCACAAGTAATTAAGGGATTTTTACAACAACTCAAAGATAATCTTGATCTAGATGACTCTGACTCTAAAAATTTCCCCACAGATTTATCTCTACCTACAGGAAACACCCTTAGTGCTAATTTACTACTTAAACTATTATTTAAGGAACTAGAACATACAGATAATTTGAATCTATCATCAACAAGCTCTGATTATACCAAGTCTCACGGTAATATAACCAATCAATCTTTATTATTACAAGAACAATTTATTGACCAACTCAGTAGAGAATTACGTCCACCCCTAACTAACATGAAAACAGCAATCTGTCTGTTGGAGTCAAAATACCTAAAAATCAGTCAAAGAGAACGTTATCTAGAATTATTACATAAAGAATGGTCAAGACAAAATGACCTATTAACAGGATTATTAGATTTAGTTCATCTAGATCATTTATCCTCTCTAGAACAAAGTCAGACTGCTGATATCAAAGAAATCTTGCCAGGTATTATCAGTACTTATCAACCTATTGCCAAAGAAAAAAATATTGAATTAATCTCAAAAATATATCCAGAAATTCCCTTAGTTGCTTGTTCACAATTATGGGTAAGACAAATCATTTTAAATCTATTAAATAATAGTCTGAAATTTACAGACGAAGGGGGTAGAGTAGCTGTAGAAGCCATATTAACCTCAAGAGGAGTAGAGTTATCCTTTAGCGATACGGGAGTAGGTATTAATGGGAACGAATTAAATAAAATCTTTGAGAGTTTTTATCGCGGTAAAAATTACTTAGGAGAAGAAAATAAAGGAGCAGGATTAGGTCTAAGTATTGTTAAACAATTATTAGACCGTTGTCAAGGTTCAATTACTGTTAATAGTCAAGTGAATAAAGGTTCAGTTTTTCGGGTTTTATTCAAAACAGCAGGGAAAAGGGAATAGAGCGGGGAGTGTGGTGAGCTTTACTAGCCAAAAGTATAAATGATGCTGCTTGGACAACCTTCAGACGCTGGTTAGAATATTTTGCCTATAAATATGGAAAAGCCGTAATAGCTGTAACTCCTCATAACACGAGTCAAAACTGTTCTAATTGTGGGAAAAAGGTTCAAAAGTCTCTATCCACTAGAACCCATAAATGTCCACATTGTAGCTATATAGCAGATAGAGATGTCAACGCAGCAATCAACATTTTCAAGAAGGGATTAAGTACCGGCGCAGGGAATCTTTAAATCAAGCTTGGGGAGTAGAAACCTCTACTTTGATTGAAGCAATTCTGTCAGAGCAAGTATCTACAATGAACCAAGAATCACCGCACTTTTAGGGCGATGAGCGTCAACTGTTTATTCTTTACGAGTGCCTAACATTAAATTGGACTCATTGACACCAAACTTATAACCTACACCAAAATCGAGAGGTTGAATATTGGGATTATTTTGATAAATTTCTCGCAAATCTGGTTGATACATATTAGAAAATAAAGAAATAGGTCCTGTATAAGTCCCATAAAATTGTAAATCCCATTCCCCATTATTAACATATCTTACAGGCATTCCCGAATCATCTTGTAAGATATACTCACTTTGGGCGAGAATAGCGTTACGAATCAGAGAAAAATAATCATAGTGCATTAAATAAGATGCAGCCTTTAAATAAGTTACAGGAGAATCCAGGGTTTTAATATATTCTAAAAATTGAGGATTACCACTTAACCCACCATCAGATAAGTCTGTAGAGAAATAGTAGAGAGTTTTTGTTTCTGATTCTCCTTGGGGAAGAAAAATAATTCTCACTCCAGGAATCATTCCCTCGGTAAAAGGTTGTATAGTTGCATTGGTATCTATCCCTACGTATTGAACATCAAGAATTTGATTATTAGTTCGCGCCATAAACATAAAGATATAGGGTAATACTCCTTGTTGAGCCATATCTACCTTCATATCATTGGTGCGGAAAAAACTCCATTGTAGGATAGCCTGGAGAGAATCTCTTAATTGAGTAAGTTTAGCGTCATTTTCTGTTGGGGATAACTCAGTAAAAGGGGGAATCCAACCTATAGGCTCTAAACCAATTAAAACATATTCTCTACCTGTAGGGAAAAAGGAATAAGCGTATAAAAAATCAGGACCACTGAAAGGATAAAAGACAACAGGATTGCCTTGATTAATATTGCTTAATTCACTATCACTCCAATTTCTAACTTTACTGAGTTGTTGTGTTTCTAGTTGATTCCAAGCATTATTAAGAAAATTCTGATGATTTTGCCACGCTTGAGTCTGTTGCAATTGATAGAGATGACTATCTGATTCTACTGCTATACCTGCCATAAATTTAGCACTATCGGTCCAACGTCTAGCTTGATTTTGGTCAAATTCTGTGGGATTAGCAGTAATTACCAGTGGTTGGGTTGGTTGCGGATTAGCAGTAACTAGATGATTGGTAGCCAATTCTGACAAGGAAACAGCAGTAAGGGTAGCTAAAATCAGTTTAAAAACTTTTGATTGATACATATTCGTTAAAATTAGGCTAATTTTTGTTTAGAAGCAAGAAAATAGATGGGTAAACCGATCATAATGGTAGTTAAACCAGCTACAGACTGAAAGGGTTTATCTGTGAAGACATAAATTAATACCCAAAGACTAATCCCTAGAAAAACAATTGGAGTGAGAGGATAACCCCAAGTCTTATAGGGGCGAGTTAGATGAGGATATCTCCATCTATGGATAAATAATCCTAACACCGTGAAAAAGGAAGATAGAATCAAGGTAAATCCTAGATAAGTCATCACATCTTCAAAACTAGAAGTTAATAACAGCACCAAGACAATAAATAACTGCAACAGAATAGCATAATAGGGTATGCCACGACTATTTTTCTTGCCTAAAAGCGCAAAAAAGGGGATATCTTCGCCAATTACTTGAGTTACCCGAGGTCCTGCCCAAACCATGGCGCTAATCGTGGAAATAAGCCCAAAAGCGATGAGAAGGCTGATGATTTTGCCTCCTGTTTCCCCAAAAATATACTCTGCTGCTAATGCTGCTATTTTTTCTTTGTCTTCTAAAGCTTGGATTGAGCTAAACGGTGTAGCGTAAAGGAAGATAAAGTTTACCAGTAAATATAGTACCATGACGATCGCTGTACCCACAAACAGAGAGCGTGGTAGGTTTTTTTCGGGATTTTTGATCTCTCCTGCTAAGTAAATCGCAGCATTCCACCCTGAATAAGCGTAAGTAACATAAACCAAAGACACCGCAAAGGAAGAACTAAAAATCTGATCAATACCATCGTTATCAGGGATGATATCTACTGGTTGGGGTGTGGCTAGTAAAAAACCACAAACAATAAATATAGCGATTAATGCTATCTTGAGAATGGTAAAAATATCTTGAAAATTACTACCCATCTTGAGGTTACGGGTATGAATTAAAGAAACGCTGATTACCGTAATTAGGGCGATCGCTTTGGCTGGTATTACTGGTATAACTATATTAGTATATTGACCTAGGGCGATCGCTGCTAAAGCGATAGGGGCTGCAAAACCTACGGTTACAGACAGCCAACCTGAGAGAAAGCCTACCGCTCGATGATATATTTTGGACAGGTATTGATATTCTCCACCTGAACGAGGCATTACTGCTGCTAACTCTCCATAAGACAAAGCCCCACAGAGAGCATAAATTCCCCCGATAAACCAGAGAAATAACAAGGCAAAAGTAGAGTTGATTCCTATAGCTTGATAACCTAAACTAGTAAAAACACCTGTTCCTACCATACTAGCCATGACTAAAGAAATAGCCGTCACTAATCCCACTAGACGGTTATTTTCTGTTGTTGTACTCATCACTCCTCCACCCTGGATTTATTCTTGATCGAGTTTATCATAACTTTTCTATGTATATTTATTTATTAAAACGTTTTTGTATCGCTATTATTACCCTGATTGCTATTAGTCTAGTTATTTATTTAATCTTATCTCTAGCCCCAGGAGATCCTCTCGGAGAGTTTGCGACTAATCCTGCTATTACTCCAGAAATTAGAGAAAATATGCGTAAAGCACTAGGACTAGATCAACCTATTTATTTACGTTATTTTCAGTGGTTATCAGCTTTATTACAAGGTAACTTTGGTTATTCTTTTGTTAGCTTAACTCCTGTTAGTAGTTTAATTTTACAACGGTTACCAACAACTATTTGGGTAGTAGGAACAGCTTATATAATCGCTATTATCATCGCTTTTCCCTTGGGGTTAATCGCAGCAGTGAGACGTTCTTCTTGGCTAGATATTTTGATTAATATTTTTGCTTTTTTATGTTTATCTTTACCGACTTTTTTTACTGGTTTAATTTTAATTATTATCTTTAGTATTCAACTTAAATGGTTTCCCTTTATCTATCAAAGTACTCTAAAAGTTACGGATTTAAATAGCTTTATTAACCAAATCAGACAATCAATAATGCCGATTACCCTGTTAGCTTTAGCCCAAGCTGCGATCTTAATTCGCTTTATTCGTACTGTTATCTTAGAAGAATTGTATCAAGAGTATGTACGTACAGCCTATGCTAAAGGACTATCTGAATTTAAAGTTGTAGTTAAACATATTTTGCGCAACGCTTTGATTCCTTTAGTTACTCTTATCGCTTTAGATATTCCTGGTATTTTTACTGGGGCAATAGTTACAGAACAAATTTTTCGTGTTCCTGGAATTGGCGCATTATTAATCGATTCAATCAATCGTAGTGATACCCCAGTGGTGATGGGGATAACTTTTATTTACGCGGTTTTGATTGTTATTTGTAATTTTATCGCTGATTTATTTTATCATCTTCTCGATCCGCGTATTAAATATAATAGTTGATCATTTTAACCAAAATTACTATATTATTAATTGACATAAATATTTACCATGAGGAGTTTAATAAATGGGTAGTAACATCAAAAAATATGTAGCCGAGTTAATAGGCACATTTTGGCTCGTTTTTGGAGGCTGCGGTAGTGCTGTTATCTCCGCCGCTTATACTGATACCCCAATTCAAGGGGGTGGAGGCGAAGTAGAACTATCTTTTACTACAGGGATTGGGGTTTTAGGGGTAGCGATCGCCTTCGGGTTAACTATAGTAAGTGGGGCTTATGCTTTTGCTAACATTTCGGGAGCACATTTTAACCCTGCGGTTTCTGTTGGTTTGTTTGCTGCCAGGAGATTTCCTGGATCTGAACTCTTACCTTATATTATCGCTCAAGTTGTTGGTGCCATTATAGCAGCAGGACTTATCTATGTTATCGCTTCGGGTGCACCTGGTTTTGCGTTAGATCCTAACGCGACTAATCCTCTAGCTACCAATGGTTATGGTCCTCATTCTCCTAATGGTTACAATCTGTTGAGTGCTTTTTTGGTAGAAGTAATCATGACCTTTATGTTCTTATTTACTATCTTAGGTGTTACCTCTCGGGGCATTTCCAAAGGGTTTGCACCTTTAGCCATTGGTTTTACCCTAACTCTGATTCACTTAATTGCTATCCCCATTACCAATACTTCTGTTAATCCAGCTCGTAGTACTGGTGTTGCTCTGTTTGCTGGTACAGAATTAATCGCACAACTTTGGTTATTTTGGGTTGCACCTATTCTCGGAGGAGTCTTAGCAGGATTAGCCTACGATCGCATTTATGAAGAATTATCATCAGAGGATGAGAAAGTATAGGTGTTAGGTGTTAGGTGTTAGGTGTTAGGTGTTATTCCAAATGCGCGAATTAATTATTTTTTCGCACATTCGCTCATTCTACATTCCCGTCTCCCCGTCCTCCAAGAGTGCCTTATTCTTAATTCTAGAGAGGTAAAGAAATATGAACGAAAATATACCCCCAGGATATCTCAATATAATGGGTTATGTAGATGAATCAGAAGTCAATGGTCCTGGTTGTCGTGCTGTAGTTTGGGTACAGGGTTGCTTAAGAGAATGTCCAAGCTGTTTTAACCCCGAGTCTTGGTCTTTTGAAACCAATCAGTTAATCAGTATTGAGGAATTAGCAACTAAAATACTTAGCAATAAACGCAATCAGGGGGTAACTTTTTCTGGTGGTGAGCCATTTTGGCAAGCTAACGGGTTAAGTTTACTAGCTAAAAAACTCAAAGCAGAGGGTTTAAATGTAATGTCTTTTAGTGGTTTTACCTTAGAAGAGTTACAATCAGCAAAAGCCCCACCAGAGGCTAAATTATTATTAGCTGAGTTAGATATCTTGATTGATGGTCCTTTTGTAGAGTCTCAAGCTATCCATAGTCCCGATTCTCCCGTATCTTCCCGTAACCAAAGGGTACATATTTTTAATCCCGCTTTAAAAGATCAGATTAATTGGGCTTCAGATCAGATAGAGATTCATATTCTCAAAGACGGAACGAGGATTTTTACGGGTTTTTGGGGTCAGTTGGGGCTTTCTTAAGTTGAGACAGCGATCGCCGTAGATTTTGCCATAACATCGCACCTCCTGTTACCAACATCCAGAGTAAACCTAAACCATTGAGTAAGACATAAAATGGTTCTAGTGTTTTACCTAGATACTCTCCCTCATGAATACCCATTAAAAAATGTACTTGGTCACGAGGTAATCCGAACCAATCTTTAGCTAAACGATAGCTAACCCCTGTAGATACTGTCACCAATAATGGTAACAAAACAATGGGAGCAAGGGTGCGATGCCATTTGCGAAAGGCTTGAATTTGTTTCATATCAATCTAGAATAAATGACCCAATAAATAGTATAATAATAGTTTTGGGTCTAAAATAATTAATAAAGGAGATTAATGAATGTCCAGATATAGAGGTCCTCGCTTACGCGTTGTTCGTCGTCTTGGTGAACTACCAGGATTAACTCGTAAAAGTCCTCGTCGTCAATATCCACCTGGTCAACACGGTCAAGCCAGAAAAAAACGTTCAGAATACGCTATCCGTCTAGAGGAGAAACAGAAACTGCGTTTTAACTATGGCATTACCGAAAAACAACTAGTACGTTATGTACGTCAAGCTCGTCGCGCTACTGGATCTACAGGAGAATCTTTGTTACAACTTCTAGAAATGCGTCTTGATAACACAGTTTTTCGTCTAGGCATGGCGGGAACAATCCCCGGTGCTCGTCAACTTATTAATCATGGTCATATTACAGTTAATGGTAAAATAGTTGATATTGCTAGTTATCAATGTCGTCCTGGTGACGTGATTGCGGTTAAAAATAAAGAAAGTTCTCGCAAGCTAGTAGAAGCGAATATGCAATATCCTGGCTTAGCTAATTTACCTAGTCACCTAGAGTTTGACAAAAGCACCTTGGTTGGTAAAGTCAACGGAAAAGTGGAGAGAGAATGGGTCCCTCTACAAATTAATGAGTTACTCGTGGTTGAGTACTATTCTCGTAAGGTTTAAAAGACAAAGCCCACGGCTGCAGTCGTGGGTGTTAAACTCTAAAATTCTCGTACTTTGGGTGTTCCCTCTTTGATTTCCCCGACAAGAATTATATCGGCTAAACCAACGAATAAACCATTTTCTAAGACTCCTGGAATATTGTTGATTTCTTGTTCTAATTGAGCGGGGTTGTCGATTTTATTAAACTTAACGTCTAAAACTAGATTACCCTGGTCTGTGACTACAGGACCATCTTTTTTAATACCCATACGTAATTCTGGTTGTCCCCCTAATTTCTCTAAAGCTCTAGTTACAGGTGCAACAGCCATGGGAATTACTTCTACTGGTAATAAAAAGGTTGAACCGAGTTCATCTACTATTTTACTACTATCTACAACTACAATAAATAATTCTGCTAAACTATCAACTACTTTCTCACGAGTGTGAGCAGCTCCACCACCTTTAATCAGGTTTTTTTGGGGATCTACTTCGTCAGCTCCGTCAATAGCTAAGTCAATACGATCGATAGCGTCTAAAGTAGTTAGGGGAATACCGTATTTTTTGGCTAAAACTTCTGATTGGAAGGAAGTAGGTACACCGACAATATTTTCTAACTCTCCAGATTTGAGGCGATCGCCGATATATTCAATCGCATAAGCTGAAGTTGAACCCGTACCTAGTCCGACAATTGAGTTAGATTTTACTCTAGAAGCGGCGATTCTACCTACTTCTTGTTTCATTAGTTTAATTACATCCGCGTCTTGAGACATTTTTACTCCTTATGTAATAGTCATTATTTGCTTGTGGTTTATACCCCGACAAATTAACGACGGGGCTAACACCACAAGAATTGTTTTAAGAATTACTAGTTTGAGTTGCTAGTCTTTCTTTAAGTATGGCTAATTCTTGAGCCCAACGTGGATCTGGTTGTACGGAACTGCTAGAATCAGATTTAACCGCGCTCTTAGGTTGAGAATCCTTACGATTGCGTTTAGGACTACTCCGTTTAACTGGTTTAGCTGTTTCTGAGGTATTAGTAGTAGTAGCCGTTGTTTCTTCACCTTCACCCGGTTCTTTTTTCTCTCTAGGTAGGGCTTTTTCGATTTTAATGACACTACCCATGAATTCTTGACCGTTATATTTTTCGATGATTTCTGTCGCCAATTCATCGGTAGCAACCGTAATAAAGGCGAATCCCTTACAGTTACCTTTGCGATCTTTGGGTACTTTGGGGGTAGAGACTGCTTCTCCAGATTCAGCGAAAAGAGATTTAAGATCTTCTCTTTCAATGGGTTGCTTGGTTGGTAAATTACCTACATAAAGACGAACAGGCATATTTACATTCCTCCTGATAATAGATTGATTAAAGACTGATGATTAAAGGGATTCTTTACACAGGGATATATTGCTAACCCTCTATTCTGTCTAGATTGTGCAAAGATTACCGATTTTTTCACAAGATTAGTTATGTTGTTCTAAGTTGACGTTATCTCCACTTAGGCAGGAGAAGTTCCTGATGTAGCCAATTGACTTAAAGTTAAATCAGCCCATCTCTAGAAGCTGAGAACATTTACTCAACTCTTTTTTAATTATTACAGAATCTTTACACAATTTCCCAACTTAGTTTATTTTTTCCCTGCAATTCTAATGGTATCAGAAATTACCACAGTTTTCTCAGCTTTCTGAAAAAGTTAAGGTTAGTTGACTTGTATATGCAAACAATAGACATTTTGTCAAACAATTGTTATATTATTTAATAACTAATCACCAACCTAGGAGTTAATGATGTCAGAATCAGTTAATCTATCTCTAGAACAACAGTTTAGCTTACGTTCCTTTGAAAGTCAGGTACAACAAATGAGTCATCAACAAGCTCAAGAATTTTTGATTCAACTTTACGAGCAGATGATGGTTAGAGAAAATTTGTACAAGGAGTTTCTTAAACATCAATGGGGATTAGAGGATCAGCCCTTGATGTAAAAGCGTAATCAATAGGTAGTTACTACCTCCTTCTCTGGTTGGGTTATCCTTGGTTTATAAGCTGTTGATAAAAAAACTGGGGTGGTTGGGGTTTGTAACCATTATTTTCTCTAGAATAAGTGTTAATCTAGAAGAAAAGTATTTATGATTGTATATGTCAAAAACTTGCTTAATCTGCACAGATTTTACAGATGGTTTAGAGCGTTTAACAGAGTTTGTACCTGATTTAGCTCAGAGCAATCTTACACACGTTATTTTTTTTCATAGCGTATCTTTAGAAAAACAAGGACAAGTACCTCGGGAAGATTCCCGAGCTATTAAAGAGGCTGAAGCTAAACTAGGATCTGCTATCTTATTAGGGTTACCTGAAGGGGTAAAAGTATCTGTAGAAGTATATGCAGGAAATCCCGTAGAAGGGGTAAAAAGGATTTTAGATAAGTATCACGTAGATCTAGTTATTGTAGGAACTCCTATCCGTAGCGGTTGGAAAGAGACGATCTTTGGTAGTACCAGTACAGGAATTGCTAAATTAACTGAATCCCCTATTCTAATTATTCGTCCTCAGTTGATTTCTACTTACACTAGAGAAGAATTATCTCTACGTTGTCAGCATTTGCTACGCTATTTGTTAATTCCCTATGACGACGGAGAAAATTCTCACTACTGTGTTAAACGTCTCAAAGAACACGTAGAGGGTTTTCCTGAAACCACAATCAAAAAATGTATGCTTCTTACTGTAGTAGAAGAGGTCAGAAGATCTAAAGAGTTAACCGAGAGCAAAATGTCACAAGCTCAAGCTAAGCTAGCTGAAGTGCAAAAACAGTTAGAAGGGGTGGCTTTAGAAGTTAATACAGAAGTCAGAGAAGGTGATCCTATTGCTGAAACCTTAAAAGCGGCTTTACACTCTGATATTAGCGCGATTGTCATTGCTAGTGATTATCAGACTAACCCCTTAGATTGGACTGTTTCTAGCTTTGCTAATGATATCTTGCATCGGAGTTGGTATCCTGTTTTATTGTTCTCTCCTAAACGTTAGCGAGATTGTTGAGAAGCTCTCAGTTTAACGAGCTTTTCAACTATTTTGGGTTTGAGTTTCTCAAATTCTTGTTTTAACAGACGTTTACTGATTTGAGGTTTACCATAGTGTTTGACTCCACTAGCTCCTTGAGACCATTGTTTTAATAAATCACGTTGATGGGGAGCTATAGTACTCTTCATGACGTGTCTGCATTTTTGCGGTTCATTTAAACCAAAGAATAAAATAGCATAATTCCCTATATCTGATAATAAACGTCCTATTTGTAACCCACTATCTGTTTTAAAGTCTAAATAACAGGGCAACCAACGTGGACCATGTTCTTGGTGGTATAACACGGTAATCCACAAAACCATGGGATGGGGTGAGCCTAGATAAAGAAATTGATTATAACGGATACTAGACATACGATTAATAATGTCTTGTTGCTCCAACATTACCCAGAGAGTAGGATAGATACCATCTCCCACATTCATGGTTTTGGGAAACACTATTTTTTGTTGGGGTTTATCCATGGGCCAAGAAGCTTGTAGGTAAAATTCATCTACCTTAGAGATAATGGTGGGGGTTTGGGTTACTTGACTGGGAAAAGAGCCTAACTGTGGAGGTTTTGGAGCTGATGGTTTCTCGGGGTAGTGGTTTTGTTGCTCTTGATGAGGGATTTTTTCGAGAATTGGGATAATTTCACCGACAGATTGAAATCTAGCTTCTGGTTTTTTAGCTAGACATTTGAGAATTACATTCTGTAAATCTTGAGAAATATGTAGTCTAGGGTTAAAAGATTTAGGGGGAAACTCGTGATGGGCTTTATACCAACCTGGAAAAGAAGATGTCTCAGGAAGTATGGGCATCTCATTGGTTAACATCTCATACATCATGATACCGAGACTATAAATATCGCTTCGATTATCTAACTCTTTTCCTTCCATTTGCTCGGGAGAGCAATAAGCGAGAGTACCCATAAAAGAATGGGTTTGGGAGCGATCTGATTGAATTAATTTGGCAATACCAAAGTCTAAAACCTTAACTAGTTCTCCTATTGTGGGGTCTTGTAACACATATATATTGCTTGGTTTAATATCACGATGAATAATGGGAGAATGTTTGCCTTTAAAAATTATCCCTTTATGAGCACAGTCTAAACCTAAACAAATTTGACGAGTTAAAGATAAAAAGCGAGGTAGGAGGATTTCCTCTTCTTGGATAATATCGTTAAGAGCGCGACCTTGCAGGAATTCCATGATATAGTAAGGTACTTTATTCTCATCGATGCCATAGTCTCGAACACCCACGATATGAATACTTTTTTCAGCCAAGTTAGCACAAATAGTCGCTTCTCGCTCAAATCTTTCGCGCATTTTGTCATTGAGTAGAGTTTGGGAAAGGAACTTAACAGCTACAGTGGCATTGCCGAGTACTTTATCCTCAGCACGATATACTTGACCCATAGCACCTGTCCCGATTAACTCTACGAGACGATAACGTTTGGCAATGATGCGGTTAAGATTGCGATCGCTATTCATCTGCTCTCGACTCCAGTTCCATAAATTTCCCAAATCCGTTGTTAACTTTGACGTTCTAGTGTCGCTTCGATTGTGCTACTGATAAAAGCACCTGTGATAATCGCTCCCGAGAGATGATAACTAGAGGAATTAATCCGATAAAAAGTTTCAAAGCCACTTCGTCTTTGGCGATCGCCTATCACCCAATAGCGTTGGACAATGGAATCAAAAGCGATCCAACCTTCACCTTCTATTTTACCCAATAAATTCTGTTTCAACACATAAGTATATTGATAAGCAGCTTCGTGAAAATGACCCCGATACTTGCTAATAATATCCTCTCGATCGCTACCTGGAAAACTCAACTCTAAATTCATTGTAAACCAATTTTGTTCACTCCAACGAATATCAATAGATCCATTTACCGTCAAAGGTGTTTGATTACGTTCAAACCAACTACCATTAACTAACCATTGTCCTGTTTCTACTAAAAAACTGTGAGTCAAAATTTTACTCCTTGTTGCTCCCAAAAGGCAAATAAACACAGCCAAGTAAAACTGGTTGTTTTGCTCCAGTAACTTGAGGCAAATTCCCTGGAAAACTTACAAAATAACGCCAATAAGCTAATACCGCAAAAGCGATCGCTTCTTTAAACTTAGGGTTAATCCCCAGCACAGCTGTAGTCAAAACGGCTATATTTTCCCCTAATCTAGACTGTAAACGTTGCTTAAGGTATAAATTTTGACTTCCACCTCCACAGAGTAAGACTTCCGAGGGCATTTCTGGTAAAAAAGCCCGATAATTACTCTCTATAGCAGCTACTGTCAACTCTGTCAGGGTTGCTAACCAGTCAACTGTACTCAATCCCCAAGAATCAGCTTGTTGAGCACAACGAGTCAGATACTCTTGACCAAACAATTCTCTTCCTGTGGATTTAGGGGGAGGTTGTCTAAAAAAATCATCCTTGAGCCACTCATTAACGAGGGTTTGATTAGGTTGACCTTGAGCTGCCCATTTACCGTCTTGGTCAAAGGTTTGACGTCCTTGAGTTAACTGTGTTACAGCTAAATCCAGGAGCATATTTCCAGGTCCTGTATCCCAACCCGAGATTTTATTTTCCCAGTCTGGGGTTTCCCTAGAGGGTAAATAGGTAAGATTAGAGATACCGCCGATATTTTGAATACATCTACATTTATTAGGATGAGATAGTAAAGCTGCATCTACTTTTGGTACTAAAGGTGCTCCTTGTCCATAAGCGGCGATATCTGCGGCTCTAAAATTACTTACCGTAGGAATGTTAGTGAGATTAGCGATTAATTCTCCCCTTCCCAATTGTAAGCTATAGCCAAGATTTTGAGGAAGATTTCCCGGGGGACGATGGTAAACAGTTTGACCATGAGAGCCAATTAGGGCGATTAATGATTGTTTTTGGGCTAATTCCTGTGCTGCTGTCGCCAATTGAATAGCTATTTCATCGTCTAAATTAGCCAATTCTGCCACAGAGATAGCTTCACCTTCGGCTACTGCTAATATTCGTTGTTTTAAACCATGAGGATACTCAAAAATAGCGCTAGCGAGTAAAGATACCTCTAGATTGAGTTTTTCTCCTACTATCTCAACTACAACCGCATCTATGCCATCTAGGGATGTTCCACTCATTAAACCGATTACTTTGACCATATTATTGTGGCTAATCCCAAAGTTCAGCTACTGTATAGGGAGAGCCTGGTATTTCCCAAAAACTGCCATCAACGTAACGATAATTAAGCTCCAGAGTGGCGATCGCTTGCATATCTTCAGAGGTTAAGTTTACTTCACTAGCGGCGAGATTCTCAGCTATACGCTCAGGATTGACTGATTTAGGAATAACTACGGTATTGCGATTAATTCCCCAAGCTATTAATATTTGTGCGGGAGTAAGAGAGTGTTTAGCTGCTATGTCTAGGATAAGAGGATGGGTTAATAAACTTGGTTCATCTGCTTTTTTAAAAACCTGAGCGCGATCGCTCGAGCCTAAGGGAGAATAAGCAGTAAACACAATTCCTTGACTCTGACAATAAGCTAACAGGTCGTTTTGTTGTAGATAGGGGTGAGATTCTACTTGATTTACTTCGGGTTTATAGCTTGTTTGTGCGATTAAATCAGCGAGTTTTTGCTGACTAAAATTACTCACTCCTATATGTTTACATAATCCTTGCTCGGATGCTGCTATCATTGCTGACCACGTTTCTATTAGGGGTACTTCTGTTAAAGTTAGATAGTCTGAGGCTTTTTCGGGAAATAATACACCTTTTTTTAGAGCTATGGGCCAATGGATTAAGCATAAATCTAGATAGTCTAACTGTAAATCCTTGAGGGTTTGTTTAAGTGCGGGTATAACTTCAGGAGATTGATGAGCGTTATTCCAGAGTTTTGAGGTTATCCAGATTTCTTCACGTTTAACTATTCCTGAGCTTAAACTTTCTTGGATTGCTTGACCCACTTCTGGTTCATTGCGATAAATTGGTGCACAATCTATATGTTTATAACCTATAGCTAGGGCGGTTTTGACTGCTTGATAGACTTCACCTGGTGGTGATTTCCACGTACCTAGGCCAAACATAGGCATGGTATCTTGATTAGTTAATGCTAAAGTTTTCATAATTGATTTACTCAGGTAGATTGTACACGAGCGATAATGCTATCAGGTTCGATTTGAGTTAGGATTTCTTGAATAATGGTACTAGGTCCAAAAGGTCCCCAAGTACAGCCTTGTTTAAGATATACTTGAGTAGATTTACCAATGATATAACTACCATAAAGGGCGATCGCTCCTTGAGTTAAAGCTGTTCCACTATAGATGGTAAAATCTGTGGGATTATTCCAGATGGTTATTTTGCCCATTCCTAAGATTGTACTAGTAACAGTTTCTCCGAGTAATAGTCCTCCTGTACTAGTTAAGATAGTTTTTAATAGTTTACCAGCTTGATAATTAGTAATGGGGAGACCATATAAACGAGCTAGGGAGCGAATCAAAAATAAATCGGTTAGACTACCAACTAGTATATCTAAGATAGGTAAGGGATTAATAGCTACGACTAGGGCTTTATACTTAGCGTAGTTCCAGATAATTGTTTCTGCTTGTTCTTGACGAAGGGTAATGGTTTTAGTGGCGATGTTAGTTGCTGCTATTTTAGCTTGAGATAGAGCGTTAAGAGCGAGAAGCGATCGCCCTTCCCGGTTAAGAATGTCTAAAATTTTCTCTCTGAGTTGATTAATTTGCGGTGGTGGGGTTTCCCATTCTTGGGTAATAGTTCCATCTGTCCATTTTACCTTAACTGGTACAGGTTGAGGCTCAGCTGCTACTAGAGCGATCGCTTCTAGAGAAATTCCCCCAAGTGCTTGCAGTTGTGCTATAATGGTTTGTTGATCTTGTTCAGGGTAAAGGTCAATCTTATTGAAGACTAGAATTAGGGGTTTTTGAGCTTGACGTAGTTCACACAATGCTGCATACTCAGTTCTGGTGATATCTCCTGCCACTACAAACAGAATCAAATCTGCTTCTAGGGCTACAGTTTTCGCCATTTGGGCTCTTATTTCACCTGAGATTTCGTCTAAACCTGGTGTATCGATTAATTCCATCTGGACTTTACCAGAGGGAGGAGACCAGCGCACGGATTTGGGCCATTGGGTAACACCATGAATTGGCCCTGTTGCTAAGATTTTCTGTCCAACTAAAGCGTTAACTACCGCTGATTTACCTCGACTAACTAACCCAAAGGTGGCTATTTTGATGACTGTTTGTTCGAGTTTATCTAAAGATGACTGTAAAACTTGTAAATCCTTGCGCACCGCTGCTTGTAATTCAGCATCTGGTGGATAATTCCAATGACGACGGAAACTAGAATACCAGGATAAAGCTTGTTGTAAACTAGCGCGAGCTTGATTGAGATGGGTTTCTCCTATTTCAGCCATTGTACTTAAATAACAAGATTCTTATAATATAGCATTATAATTATGTAATTTCGTGGAGTAGGAGCACATGAAAATTCTGGTCTTAGCTTGGGAGTTTCCTCCCCGTCTGATTGGGGGTATTTCTCGCCATGTTGCCGAATTATATCCAGAGCTAGTGAAATTAGGACATACTATTCATTTAATCACGGTAGAGGTTGCTAATGCTCCTAACTACGAAATTGTCGAAGGTATTCATGTTCACCGCGTGCCTGTTGCCCCTGGACACGATTTTTTTCATTGGGTAGCTAATATGAATGAGAGTATGGGTCATTATGGGGGTAAGCTCATAATTGAACAAGAGCCCTTTGATTTAATCCACGCTCATGATTGGTTGGTAGGAGATGCGGCGATCGCTCTTAAATATCATTTTCACATTCCCCTAATTGCCACTATTCACGCTACAGAATATGGTCGTTATAACGGTATTCACAACAGAACTCACGATTATATTCACGGTAAAGAAAAATATCTAGCTCAACACGCTCAACGCATTATTGTTTGTACTAATTATATGCGTCATGAAGTAGAAAGGGTACTGAATGTTCCTTGGGATAAAATGAATATTATTTATAATGGTATTCGTCCCGAGAAAAAACAACATTCCCCTGAGTTCGATTATCTCGCTTTTCGCCGTCTATTTGCAAGAGATCAAGAAAAACTCGTCTATTACGTAGGACGTATGACTCATGAAAAAGGGGTTTTTGTGCTGCTTAACGCTGCACCCAGGATAATAGCAGAATTAGAAGGCAATGTTAAGTTTATTTTAATTGGAGAAGGTCAAACTCAGAATCTCAAACAACAAGCTTGGAATTTAGGTATCTGGGATTTTTGTAATTTTACAGGGTTTATGTCAGATGCAGATTTAGATAAGTTTCAAACCGTAGCTGATTGTGCTGTTTTTCCTAGTCTTTACGAACCTTTTGGGATAGTAGCTTTAGAAAGTTTTGCGGCTTTAGTACCTGTAGTTGTATCAAATACTGGGGGGTTGCCAGAAGTGGTCAGACAGGGAGAAACAGGAATAGTCACTCAAGCTAACGATGCTGAATCTCTAGCTGAAGGTATTTTAACGATTTTGAAAAATCCTGAGTATGGGAAGTTTTTAACAGAAAATGCTTTTATAGATTTATTTAATCGGTTTAATTGGTCTCAATTAGCACAAGAAACAGCTAAAGTATATGATTTAACTCTGCAAGTAAATGTCACTAGATAAGTTAAAATTACCATATTTGAGAGCTAGTTTTTTTGATGACAACTATTTTATGTTGGGATATTGACGGAACTCTTTTAACTACCGCTAGAGCGGGTATTTTCGCTTTAGAAGACGCAGCCAAAGAGTTAATCGGTAAAGCGGTGGATTTCTCCCAATTACCTACCGCAGGAATGAGCGATCGCCTGATAGCAGCTAATATCTTTAAACAAGCTGGTATCGATCCAGATCAGGAAAAAATAGACCAGTTACTTGAATTATACGCTAGTTATCTACCTAGAAGTTTACCCCGTCGTCAAGGTAAGGTATTAGAAGGAGTTAGAGAAATCCTCGAACAGTTAAAATCTCGTTCCGATGTCTTATCAATTCTCTTAACGGGGAATATCTCTAAAGGTGCTCAAGCTAAATTAAGTTATTATGGTTTAGATGAATATTTTACTCATGGTGCTTTTGCTGACTTTAACGAAGAAAGAAGAGCGATCGCCCAACAAGCAGTAGATTTAGCTAAAGACATCGTCGGTGAGGTTAATCTAGACCGCTTGTTTGTGATTGGGGATACTCCCCATGATATCGATTGTTGTGCAGCTATTCAAGGAAAAGCGATCGCTGTGGCTACGGGAGCTTATTCTCTAGTAGAATTAGAGCAACATAACCCCTGGTGGGCAATTGCTAGTTTACCTACACCTGAAATATTTTTAGATAAAGTAGGATTATAATTGTCAGAAAACCTCTAATTTGGGCTGTCATTAATTAAAAAATGTGGCTTTTTCTGATGTTTGTTCAACCTTAAGTAATTTAATTTGAGGCTCAGTAACTTCTACGGTATCTTGCTCAATTAAACCTTCGACACTGTATCCATCTTCTCCTTGAGACATGGAATAATGTTCAACAATTACCCCAACGCTACCTTTTTTGAGATTAAACTTAGGGATATCTTCAGTTAATTGTCTGTCATTTTTTTGCTCTCTCCTCTATCAGAAAAGAGATCGCTACTCTCCACCAACAACTACATCACGAATACGCAGACTAGGACCACCACAACCTACAGCTAGTCCACTTTGTCCACCTTTACCACAACCTCCCGACTCATCCCAATAAAAATCATCCCCAATGGCTTCAATTTGGGCTAGAGTTTTAAAAACATTACCTGAGAGAGTGACATCTTTAACCGGTTCAGCGATTTTACCCTGACGAATCATCCAAGCTTCTCCCGCGGTAAAAGTAAACATTTCTCCGTTAGTCATTCCCCCTAACCAGTTACGAGCGTATATACCAGTTTTAATGTCACTAAATAAATCAGCAACAGGTGTTTTACCTCGTTCAATCCAGGTATTGGTCATACGCACAATAGGGGGATAATGATAATTCAGACAGCGCGCGTTACCTGTGGGTTTTTCTCCTAATTTTCCTGCGGTTTCCCGAGAGTGCAGACGTCCTACTAAGACTCCATCTTGGATTAATTGAGTAGTAGTAGCGGGTGTACCTTCGTCATCATAATAATAACTGCCTCGATGTCCAACTGGTGAAGCCCCATCAAGGATTTGTAGTTCAGGTGGTCCAAATTTTTTACCTAGAGTCATGACTTCGAGTAAGTCGGGATTTTCATAAAGCATATCCGCTTCAGAAAGATGTCCAAAGGCTTCATGAACGAATAATCCCGTTAAAATAGGGTCAATAACCACGTTATAGGTATCTCCCCGTACTGAGGGTAAATCAAGGGCTACTACGGCGCGATCAGCAGCGCTACGGACTTGATCATCAAGGCTTTCTAAGTCTTGATAGCCAAGACGTGAACCCGTGGTTTCTCGACCAGTTTGTAGTTGATCGCTTTTTCTGGCTGTAGCAGTAAAGCGCATCTCTAAATCTGACCAGGATTGTTCAATCATTGCACCTTCGGAGGTAGCGATTATCACTTTTTGGTTGATATCGCTATAAGCAACAGAAGTAGTGGTGATACTATGGTGATAACTGCGTAAAATGTCGTTGTAGCGATGGCACAGTTCCTTTTTCTGGACCAAAGGGATTAAACTAGGAGCAACTCCTACTAGGGGTAAAGAACAATTAACCACCACAGGTTCAACTTCAGCGAGGATAGTTTCTTCATCTCCTACTAATTTAGCCGAAGCGATCGCTTGTTCGATTTGAGTCGCTAAACTAGAAAGGTCGTTAAAGCTAGCAAAACCCCAACCACCGCGATGACAGACTCTCACTTGTCCTCCTAGAGCGATCGCCTCGCTGAGGGTTTCGATCTGATTATTTCTTAGGACTAGATTAGTTCCATTAGATTCTTCGACACGAATCGCTAAAAAATCTACCCTTTGACCATAACGTCTAATTAATTGATCCAGAAGATCTTTAATTTCTACCATACAATAAAAGAAATGTTAAGTTTTAGTAAATAATTCTAGGAGATTTTAGCCTCTGTGCTGCAACGTTTCAAGCAAGACCTCAAAAATGACCTGATTGCAGGACTCTTAGTAGTTATCCCTCTAGCTACTACGATTTGGTTAACCTATACGATCGCCACCTGGGTGATCAACTTTTTAACGCGTATCCCTAAACAACTCAATCCCTTTACCCTTAATCCCTTTTTAAATAACCTTCTGAATTTTTTTGTTGGTTTAATCGTACCTCTATTATTTATTTTAATCATCGGGTTAATGGCTCGTAATATAGTAGGTAGATGGTTACTAGGGACAGGAGAACAAGTCTTACAAGCGATCCCCTTAGCAGGATCTATTTATAAAACCCTTAAACAAATCCTCGAAACCCTCTTACAAGACTCTAAAACCAAATTTCGACGGGTAGTTATGCTGGAATATCCTCGTAAAGGTATTTGGTCTCTAGGTTTCGTTACAGGGATAGTAACTCCTAAAATCCAATCCCATCTCAATCAACCCCTCTTGAGTGTTTTTATTCCCACTACACCAAATCCCACCTCGGGGTGGTATGCTATTATACCAGAATCAGAAGTCATGACCGTTAACATATCTATTGAAGACGCTTTTAAAATTCTGATTTCAGGAGGGATAGTCAGTCCTGACTCTCCCCCTTCTACAAACAAGACTCTCACACCAATTCGTCCTCCCATTGCTCTAGAAACAATTAGGGAAAAAGAGAGTTAAACTAATCTCTAATAACATTATCTAATATGCCTAAAATACAACCACGTCGAGTCGCTCGTGAAATTGCTCTATTGAGTTTGAGTCAAATTCAAGATAAAGACAAAGTTCGCGACATGGAATTGAGCACCCTCGTTTTGAGTGCGATTCGTACCCTCAGTAACGAAATACACGAAGTCCTTGAAACAGCAGCAGCTGAAGTTCAAAGGGCTAATGAACGTCTGCTCAGTAGTGAAACTCGTGCTACAGATATTAATAGTGCGCGAGCTATACTCCAAGACGCCTTAGAATTAACCCAAAATTCCATCAATCGTCTTGGTTATGCAGTAGAATTACCAGAGTTTATGCAGTTAGCTAATCAAGCAGAAGTGCGCGAATATGCTCTAGAATTAATTACTACCGTTAAACGCAGAAACCAGGAAATAGAAACAACCGTAGAAAATGTCCTCTCCAATTGGCAATTTAGTAGAATAGCTAAAATTGACCAGGATATACTTAAAATAGCAGTAGCAGAAATGCTCTACCTAGATATACCCGATAAAGTAGCTATTAATGAAGCGGTAGAAATAGCTAAACGTTACTCAGATAGTGAAGGTTATCGCTTTATTAATGGAGTGCTACGGAAAGTAACTAACTATCATAATAAAATAGCCTCTAAAGAATTATTATAAAAGCTTATGTTTAATTGGTTTAAGCGTCAATTTGGCGCACAACAAAGCAATTCACCTGAAGAAGTAACTCAAGCAACTCCACCCACGGAAACCCCAGAAAGTCCAACCACGGAAGATGCTCAAACCTGGGTAGAGTCCGCTTATGAGAATATCCAAAACGAAGAAATAGTCGAGGATGAAACCCCACCAGAGTTTGACCAAGAATTTATCTGGTCAGCAGAAATCCTCGCTAGACAGGGAAGAAAACCTACAGAAATATCTTCAGAAGAGATAAATTGGTTAAAACGTCTCAATCAAGGATTGAGTAAAACTCGTCGTGGTTTAGTTAACCAACTCAAGGCGATCACAGGACAAGGTCCTCTTAACGAACAAGCAGTCTCACAACTTGAAGATATACTCCTACAAGCAGACGTAGGTATAGAAGCTACAGACTTAATTATTAATAATCTGCAAGCCAAAATTAAATCAGAATCCCTCCCCCCTGAACAAGCAATCAATGAATTAAAAACTATCATGAGGGATATACTAGACAAACCCCTAGCTAACACCGAAAACCCCCTGTTGATTCCCAAAAAAGAAGGACTCAATATCTGGTTATTAACAGGAGTCAATGGCGCAGGAAAAACCACTACTATTGGTAAATTAGCTCATCTAGCCCAAAAATCAGGCTATAGCTGCTTGATCGCCGCTGCTGATACTTTTCGTGCTGCTGCTGTAGAACAAGTCAAAATCTGGGGAGAACGTAGTGGAACTAGTGTAATTGCTAACCCTGGTAATAACACTGACCCGGCAGCAGTAGTGTTTGATGGGATTAGCGCTGCACAAGCTAGAGATATCCAACTATTACTAGTAGATACCGCAGGAAGATTGCAAAATAAACAAAATCTGATGCAAGAATTAAGCAAAATTAGGGGAATAATAACTAAGAAAGCACCCCAAGCTAGTGTAGAATCACTGCTAGTCTTAGACTCAACCCTAGGGCAAAATGGACTACGTCAAGCCCAAGTCTTCTCAGAATCAGCTCAATTAACAGGGGTAATTCTGACTAAACTTGATAGTACCGCTAAAGGAGGAGTAGCGATCGCCGTATCCCAACAACTCAATTTACCCATTCGTTTTATCGGAGCAGGAGAAGGGATCAACGATTTACGCCCCTTTTCTAGTTATGAATTCGTAGAAGCTTTACTCAATGATTAAGAAATTATTTTCTCATCTAGATTATACTGGTAAATTTAATAAGATCAAGGTTCAAAACCTATTCAATGCAATTAAACCCAAAGCTAATGACGGTATCGCCTATCCCTAGTGAACCTTCAGAAGAAGATAATTTTGTTTCTGAAGGAACTCCTGTAATAGCATTAAAAGAGCTCGTAGCAAGATTGTATAGAGAACAAAACAAAATCCAAAATCTGTTAAGTTCTTTGGGTTTTGCTTTGCGTAGTTTTAATAACCTCAATCAGTTTTTAGAACTTACTCCCCTAATGGCAGCTAGAGTGACAGACGCTGAAGGAGGAGCATTGATTTTATTTAATGCTCAAGGTCAAATACGTTTAGAACAACTCCATTGTCATAATAGTAAAAAAGGAGAACAAATTAGTCAAAAATTAGCCAAAGTCAGCAAGACTTTAACTCTGACACCGAGTAACCCCCAAGGTATGGCTAAAATACTCTTACCTTGTCCTGCTGCCGTAGATGAACATATTCGTAAAGCACTAGGAACAGATATTCAAGTGTTTGGCACACCGATTTTAGTCAAAAATGCTGAACGAGGACGTCTCTATATCTTTAGTAGTCACTCAGAGTATCAGTGGAACTCAACTAGACGCAAGTTATTACAACTGGTATCAGACCAAACCGCAGTAGCGATCGCCAATCACGAGTTAACGGTACAACTACGGGCTAAAGAAAGACAGGATCGAGAATTAGAAATCGCCTCAGAAATTCAATTGCGTCTCTTACCGAGACAATGTCCCAAAATCAAAGGGGCCCAATTAGCGGCTAAATGTAAAACTGCTAGTCGGGTTGGGGGTGATTATTATGACTTTATTCCCGTTAACTACGATCAACTCAATAGTCAAGATAATTCTGTACCTTGGAGTATCGTTATTGGTGATGTGATGGGTAAAGGTGTTCCCGCGGGCTTAATTATGACTATGACCAGAGGTATGCTACGAGCAGAAGTACTTAACCGGCACTCTCCAGCTCAGATTATGCAACATCTCAATAGAGTAATGTACGACGATTTAGAGAACTCTCGACGCTTCGTTACACTATTTTATTCAGAATATAACCCTAAAACTCAAATCATCTCCTATACTAACGCTGCCCATAACCCACCCTTATTATGGCAAGCCGCCACGGGTTTAATTAAAACCTTAGATACCAAAGGAATGTTAATCGGATTAGTACCAGATTCTGAATATGAATACTCCCAACTACAACTAGCCCCAGGTGATACGATTATGTATTATACTGATGGTTTTACCGATGCGGTTAATAATTATGGCGAACGTTTTGATGAGGATAATCTTCATCATGCTTTTGCTTGGGCTTGTCAAAATCTAGAAAACCCCCAAGAAATCCTAGACTATTTATTCCAAGAAGTCGATAATTTTATCGGTTCAGGTAATAAAATAATTGATGATATGACCTTAGTAATTATGCGTGTCCAATCAAATTTGTTGTAACTTTTTAACCACGTACTCAAAGTCAGCGCTACTCATACGATTATGTAGAGGAATAGTTAAGGATTTTAAGGCGCAGTCTCTAGCGGTAGGGTAATCTGCCTCTTCAAAACCAAATCTAATTTGATTATAAGTTAGAGTATGAATAGCTAAATTAGCAGGACGAGTACTAATCCCTTGTACTTGTAAAAATTCCATGATTTGATTGCGAGATAAAGGGGAGATTTCCTCGTTGATACAACAAACGTATTTTTGCCAACTATGAGTATAACCCTCTGGTGCTCGGGGTAGTTTCAACCAGGGAAGATCTTTAAGTTGTTGATAATAATATTCTGCCCAATATTGGCGAAAACTTAACAAATCATCTAACTTTTGTAGTTGAATTAAGCCAATCGCTCCTTGTAAATCACTTAAGAGATAATCAAAACCGAGGAGATTAAAACTAGGGGCTAAATAAGGTTTTGGTCCTAATTTTTGTTGAGCTGCTGACAAACTAGCACCGTGATTACGTAGAGCCATGATTTTCTCAGCGATTTGCTCATCATTAGTGGTAACCATACCACCATCACCTGTTGTGATGATTTGACGTGAATGAAAAGAAAATGCTCCCGCTACCCCAATTGAACCTGCATAATTATAACCATATTGACTACCTATCGCACAGGTAGCGTCTTCGATGATGGGGATTTCTGGTGCTAAAGCGGCAATAGCTTGTAAATTAGCACACAAACCAAAGGAATGACTAACGATAATAGCTTTAGTGCGTTTACCGATTTGATTGGCTACTTCTTGAATATCTAGGTTAAAAGTATCAGGGTTGATATCTACTAAAACGGGAGTAGCACCACAATAGAGGACAACGTTGATAGCTGATACCCAACTAAAAGCGGAGATAATGACCTCATCTCCTTCTTGGATACCTAAAGCTACCAGAATTAGATGTAAAGAACTAGTACCATTATTAGTGGCGATCGCGTATCTGACTCGATGTTTTCGCGCAAATTCTCTCTCAAAAGCTTCTACCCTTGCTCCTGAAATCAGATGACCATTGAGTAGAGGTTCTCGCAGTGCTTCCCATTCTTGTACATCAGTTGCTGGAGCGAATAAAGCAATATTACGTTTTTCGTCCATGGAGAATAATTAATGCTTGGGTGTCCAGTCGTATTGTAATTCTCCTGATTGTATTTTATCCCAGATTAGCTTTTGGCATAATTCTAGTTCTTCAGTAGTTACTTTCCCATCTGCTCTGATAAAATCTTTAATCATTTTCATCTCATCTTGAGAGAGATAACCATCAGATACGCATTTCTCGATTAATGCTTTGAGTTTATCTAGATTTTGTAAATCTTCTTTAGTTAGTGGTTGTTGATTAGGTTTTTCTATTTTCATAATAACTGTATCTAATAATCAGAATAATCATATCTTACCAAAAAATATTGTAAACTAATGTAAAGTGTTAACTAACTATAACTATAAAGGAGAACAAAAGCGATGGTTTTAGCCGCAGGTACAATAGCCCCTGATTTTAGCACCGTTGATGATCAAGGTAATGCAGTTTCTTTGGGGGATTTTAAAGGAAAAATCGTCGTTTTATACTTTTATCCCAAAGACGATACCCCCGGTTGTACTAAAGAAGCTCAAAGCTTTAGAGATAATTATGACCAATACCAAGGTAAAGACATGGTAGTCTTGGGAGTAAGTATGGATGATCAAGCTTCTCACAAGCTGTTCAAGGAAAAATATGGCTTACCTTTTCAATTGTTGGTAGATTCCGACGGTGCGATTACTAAAGCTTATGATGTTGATGGGGGTGGCTATTCTAAACGTGTTACCTATATCATCGACGCTGAAGGCAAAATCAGTGTTGTGGATGACAATGTTAAAACCGCTACTCACGCTCAAGATATTCTCTCTACCCTAGGTTAATTCTCTATCTCTCTTTCCTATTTTAGGAGAGGGAGATTTAAATCTAACTGTCATTTATTTACTTATTTATATAAAGATGTTAAGACTAATTACTGATTTTGATGGTCCAATCATGGATGTATCTGAGCGTTATTATCGTGTTTACCAATTTTGTTTAGCAACGGTAAAAGACACTGATCAAGAGGTTACAGAATTAAGTAAAGCTGATTTTTGGCGATTTAAACGAGGGCGCATTCCTGAAAAGGAAATTGGCATTTTATCGGGTTTAAAACCCACTCAAGCTCAAGATTTTGCTCGTTTACGTCGTAAAACTGTCCATAGTTTACCTTATTTAGGTTATGATCGAATTCAACCAGACGCTAGGGAGGTTTTAACTCGTATTCAAAATCTCGGTATTGATTTAGTGGTTATGACTATGCGTCGAACTAGTGAACTCCTTGAACCTTTTCGGCGTTATAACTTAGAAGGGTTTTTCCCTGAAAATCGACGTTATTGTTTAGCTAATGATTACGTTAAAAGTACTGACGTTCAAGATAAACCTTTACTCATGGGGAAGGCTTTACAAGAATTACCCGAGGTAAAAGATACTTGGATGGTTGGAGATACTGAAGCCGATATCATCGCAGCTAAAACCCATAATCTCAAAGTAATTGGCGTTCTTTCAGGTATCCGCGATCGCGAACAACTGTTAAAATATGAACCTGATTACATCGTGGCTAATTTAACTGAAGCGGTGGAGGTGATCACTGCCGTTGTTCCGGCAATGACCTAATGATTAACGGATAAAACTACTGATTAACCAAAACAGACAAAAAGTAAATAAACAAGCAAATTGTTCTTGATTAAAAATAATACCTGTATTTGGGGTAATCAGAAGATTGGCTAACCCGTAACCTATACCTAAACCGAGACATAAACCTAAAAGAGAAATTAAAAAAGCTCTACCGAAGAGTCTTTCTTTACGGTTAAGAAAGTAAATATTAGCCCCAAACCCAAAAGCTAGTAATAAGGATATAGGAGAATTGACGTCTGTTTTAACTAAAACTGTGATTACTGATAAAAGTAAAAATATTACTCCAGGCCAGATTATCTCTGAAACTGATGGGTTATCTAATAAACGTTTTAGCCAATTAGGAGGTGTGGGAATAGGTTCAGAGTCTATACTAGTCAGATTTTCTAAGGATTTCTCCGGAAAGCGAATCTGATCGGGAACTTTAATTTTACCTTCTTGACGCATACGTAAGCGATCCATGATAATGCTATCATAGGCGGCTTCGATAGTTTGCACGATTTTCGGTTCGTTCTGATATTCTAGGGTAAGACGTTTTTTAGCATCTTGAATTTCTTCAAAGGAAGCGTTTTCGCCTACTCCTAGTTGTTCATAGGGACTTTGCTCGCTCACTAATAACCTCCTTTATCAGCAATTCTAGTAGTAATGCTAGTTTAACATTAGTAACGGTTGATCTAAATACCCTTAATCGTTAATTATAATGGTTTATCAGTATATGACAAAATGATTTAAGATACAATTGAGCTAAAAAATCGGGTTAATCATAAACATGGTAGGTGCTAAAATCCTAGTCGTTGATGATGATTGGGCTATTTGTAATTTAATAACACGTTTTTTAAAGTTAAGAAGTTATGAGATCAAAGAGGCTCATAATGGTAAAACTGCTTTGGAAATTTTTGATGTTTTTAAGCCTGATTTAGTTATACTCGACGTTAATCTTCCCGATTCTTTAGGCTATAATCTCTGCGAGGAAATGCAGAAGCGTACTAATGTTTATATTTTAATGCTGACTAGTAGAAATGAGTTAGCTGATAAACATAAAGGTTTTACCAAAGGTGCTGATGATTATTTAACTAAACCTTTTGATTTAAATGAGTTAGAGTTTAGGATTAAAGCTATTCTCAAGCGAAGCCGTAGCGCGAAAAAACCTGTTAAATCAGATTTTCTCCAATTTGGTAATGTGACAATTGATGCTACTCGTAGAGAAGTTAAAGTAAAAAATAAGGTGATTGAGTTAACTCATTTAGAGTTTAAATTATTATATTTTTTAGCTAGTTACCCCGATCGCGTTTGGAGTCGGACTGAGTTAATTGAGCAGGTTTGGGATTATCACTATTTTGGAGTACAAAGGGTGGTAGATGTCCACGTAGGACAAATTCGCCGCAAAATCGAAAATGAGGCTAATGGTCCTTGTTTAATTAAAACTGTACGGGGTATTGGTTATAGTTTTATTGCTAATTCAGAAGAGTTAAATAATTAGGTTTCTGGTTTATCTTCTTCTAATTTAGCTTGCATTTTTACCGAATCTTCTAGTTGTTTAGCTTCCTTTTTAAATTCGGTTTCAAATTCTTTAGATGCTTCTTGAAAACCACGAATAGCTTTACCTAAACTCTGTCCTATTTCGGGCAGTTTTTTCGGTCCAAAGACTAAAAGAGCAATCACTAAGATTAACGCCATTTCCGGTAAACCAATGCCAAAAATATTCATATTCCTCGTTTTTAGTTTAATGTTAATTAACAACGGGTTAAGTTAATAACCCGTATAGTCAGACTAGACAGTCTAAGTCTTATTTACTGATACTTGTCCAATCTACGTCAATATTCTCAAGTAAGAGAGAGGAATTGTACAACTGAAGGATGATAAGTAGGAAGACGAAAAATAATAACATAAAGACTCCCATCAGAGGTGTTGTTCCCCAACCGGGGACAACTTTACCATATTCAGCGTTGAGAGGTCTGAGTAGATCACCTAAAGCGGTACGTTGTGCCATATTCCACCAATACTTAAATTTTCTTAATTTTACGTAATATTATAGAATAATAATAAACAAGAATAAATTAAAATTATGGAACCTGCAATAGTTCTTAGCATTACTATGGCTGCTGTGGTCATCGCTATCACTGGTTATTCTATCTATACCGCTTTTGGACCACCTTCGGCTGATTTAAGTGATCCTTTTGAAGATCACGAAGATTAGTACTGATACTGTTATGCGGTACACAATTAAACATTTTGATGATGTACCGCATCTGCTACTTGATGGAGAATAGGGAATTCGAATCCCTGACCTCTGCGGTGCGATCGCAGCGCTCTACCAACTGAGCTAATTCCCCTGGCCAACTAATATTTTAACATAATGCGCTCTAATTCTAATTCCGAGAGATAATCCACAACCCAATTAGCCCGTCGTTGGAGAATATGTACAGGATAAAGATTAGCTAAACCCACCACGGGAATTTGAGCATTTTTAGCCGCGTTAATACCTAAAAAAGTAGTTTCTATAGCTAAACATTGATTAGGAGTTAAACCCAACTTCTGACAAGCTAAAAGATGACTTTCTGCATCTGGTTTAGATTTTTGGACAAGTTCTCCAGAAATAATCAGATTAATATAAGGAGTAAGACCAGTTTTTTCTAACACTAGATTAACTTCAGCGACTAAAGCACCCGTAACAATTGCTATACGTAGATTATGGCTTTGTAATAACTCGAGAAAATCTTGAAAATTCGGATAAATCTCTAAATCCTCAATCTCATTTACATAGTTTAAATAAATTTTACTTTGACGTTCAATTAGTTTAGTTAAATTAGTCTCTGAGAGGATTCTACCACGATTACTAAGTAATTGATTTAAACCATCCCGAGGACTTCTCCCTAAACAAAAGCGACGATAATCGGAGGAATCATAGAGGAGATTTTCCCCTATTATAATCTCTTCTAGGGCTTTTTGTCTAATAGTTTCATCGTTAATAATTAGACTATTAAAATCAAGTAAAACTGCTTCTAAACTCATGAACTTAAAAACAAAATATCCCCCGCATAGCGAGGGAAAAAATAATTAAACTAAACCACTACTTTCTTGGCTATATTCAGGGATAGTGATATTCATTGGTTCAACCTTCCAAATCTCTTTACAGTATTCGTTGATAGTACGGTCAGAGGAAAATTTACCCGTACGAGCACTATTGAGAATAGACATACGAGTCCATTTTTCCGTATCTTCATAGGTTTTGCCAACTTCTTCCTGACAATCGAGATAAGATTGATAGTCAGCTAAAAGCATCCATTGATCCTCATAGAGTAGAGAATTAATGATGGGTTCAAATAAATGGCGATCGCCTTGAGAGAAATCCCCACTAGCGAGGCGATCGATTACTTGTTTGAGTTCCGAGTTACTGTGGTAGTATTTAATCGGTTTATACCCTTGATATTTCAGCTCATATACTTGTTCAGCTGTCAAACCAAATAAGAAGAAGTTTTCTGGGTGTACTTCCTCACGTATTTCGATATTAGCACCATCAAGAGTCCCAATGGTTAGAGATCCATTCATGGCGAATTTCATATTACCAGTACCGGAAGCTTCTTTACCCGCGGTAGAAATTTGCTCTGATAATTCCGCAGCAGGGTAGATACGCTCAGCCATAGAGACGTTAAAATTAGGTAAGAAAACCACCTTTAAACGTCCTCTGACATCGGGATCTTTATTAACTACATCACCCACAGAGTTAATCAGTTTAATAATTAACTTCGCCATAAAGTAACCTGGGGCTGCTTTACCACCAAAGATAAAAGTACGTGGTACTATGTGTATATCGGGGTTTTGTTTGATGCGATTATACAGAGTAATGATGTGCAGTACTGCTAAATGTTGGCGCTTATATTCGTGAATACGTTTAACTTGAACATCAAACATAGAGTTCAGATTAACTTCGATGTCGGTATGTTTGAGGATATAAGCTGCTAAACGACGTTTGTTTTCTAACTTAATTTGGCGCCAGCGAGCACAAAAATCGGCATCATCTACGTATTTTTCGATATCGCGAACCTTATCGAGATTTTTCAGCCAACCCTCACCTACTTTCTCGGTGAATAATTCAGCTAACAAAGGATTAGATAATAAGATCCAACGACGAGGAGTTACCCCATTGGTTTTATTGTAGAACTTCTCTGACCAGATTTTAGCGAAGTCTTTGAGAGTATCCTTCTTAAGTAGTTCAGTATGTAGGGCTGCTACGCCATTGATAGAATGACTACCCACACAAGCTAAATGAGCCATACGTACTTTTTGTTCCCCACCTTCTTCGATGATAGAGAGTCGGGGGATTAACTCTTCTTCATCAGGAAACCAGGTTCTGACATCCATGAGGAAGAAGTGGTTAATTTTGTAGATAATTTCTAGATGTCGAGGTAAGATTTTGCTAAATAAACTTACAGACCAACGTTCTAGAGCTTCAGGCATTAGGGTATGATTAGTATAGGCAAAGGTTTTTTGGGTAATAGACCAAGCCTTATCCCAGTCATAGTGATGTTCATCTACTAAGAGTCGCATCATTTCAGCGATCGCCACCGCAGGGTGAGTATCGTTGAGTTGGACAGCGAATTTTTCAAAGAAATTATCCAAGCTAGGATTTTTGCGCAGATGAAAGCGAATCATATCTTGGAGAGAAGCAGAAACAAAGAAGTACTGTTGAGCGAGACGTAATTCTCTGCCTGCGGGGGTATTATCGTTAGGATAAAGTACCTTAGAGATAGTTTCGGCGTTCATTTTTTCAGCTACCGCTTGGTCATAATTTCCCGAGCTAAAAGCTTCAAAGTTAAACGCTTCTGACGCTTCTGCTTTCCACAGACGTAAAGGATTAACGGTATTAGTTTTATATCCTGGTACAGGGGTATCGTGGGGGATAGCTATTACAGTGCGATCGGGAATCCAGGTTACCCTTTCTTGTCCTTTTTCATCGTGATAGGTTTCGGTATGTCCACCTAGTTTAATTTTGACGCTTTGATCAGGTCTAGCGATTTCCCAGGGGTTACCAGATTTTAACCAGTTATCGGGTATTTCTACTTGATAACCATTAATGATATTTTGGTGAAAGATGCCAAATTCATAACGAATCCCATAACCAATAGCGGGATATTCTAGACTAGCTAAAGAATCGAGGAAACAAGCAGCCAAACGACCTAAACCACCGTTACCTAGACCTGGATCTGGTTCTTGTTCGAGTAGATCTTCTAACTCAAAACTGAGTTGGGAGTTAGAGATGACATCCTTCATCTGATCGTATATACCTAGATTAACTAGATTATTACCTAGGTGTCTTCCCATGAGAAATTCTGCCGAGAGATAGGCGACGACTTTGACGTTTTCCTGTTGATAACTGCGGACACTTTTAATAAAGCGGTGCAGTAGTCTATCTCTGACGGTATAAGCTAAAGCCATATAATAGTCATAGGCTGAAGCTGAGCTTTTATCTGTACATTGAATATAAAACAGGTTATCTGCAAAAGCACGAGTCAGGGTTTCTAGACTCATTCCTGTGCGATCGTCTTCTGTTTTAATCTCTGGTTTACAATCGTTGTCTTGATTCACGTATTTAATTACTCCTTAAAATACCTACACTCAGTATAGTGTAGGTTATTTAGATCAACGAGTATCGACTCTGACAAAATCTCGCTTTATTTAAGCTAGTCCTACTAATTTAGCACTTAGATCCCAGAGACGTTCAGCTTTAGCTGCATCGCTAGCTTCAGGGGATACTTTCTGCATAAAGGACTCTCTACCTTTTTTCTGTCTGTTTCCCCAACTCCAATAAACTCCCGATTCGTTATATTTGGGATCACTCACCACATCAGCTACCCTTTGTCCTGCTAATTCTTCTGAGACAAAGCCTCCTGTGATATATTTTTGGAATTTAGGGAATAAAAATTGGAACAAGGGATAATGATCCCGGAATAAAGCGGTAGTAGCTACACAACCTGGATAGAGTGAACTAAAGACTATCCCTGTTTGTTCGTAATAACGCTTGTGTAATTCCAACATGGTTAAAATGTTACACACTTTGCTATCCTTGTAAGCTTTAACGGGTTCAAATTTCTTACCGTCGATCATGGTGTGTGGTTCGAGGAAACCTTCAGCTAATCCTTGTAATTCCCCTAAATCAGGACGTGGTGGAATTTTACCCCCCAATTCATCGGGATTATGGGTTACTGTGCCGAGAATAACTAATCTTGGTTGTCCATTAGTGGATTTTTGTAAGTCTTCTAAGAGTAGATTACACAAGAGAAAATGACCTAAATGATTAGTAGCAACAGTTAACTCATAACCATCGGGGTTGCGCAAAGGTTGCTTTAACAAGGGCATATAGATAGCCGCGTTACAAACTAAAGCATCTAAGCTTCTTCCCAAGGCGCGAAAATTATCGACAAATTGTTTGACGCTATCAAAACAGGCTAAATCTAAATGAAGAATTGTATAGCTGTCTTTGGGGATACCTACTTCTTTAGCCGCTAATTCGGTTTTGAGAAAGTTACGACAAGCCATAATGACGTGCCATTTACCAGTTGCAGCTAAAGCTTTAGCTGTGTATAAACCGACTCCAGAGGAAGCACCAGTAATAATTACGGTTGACTGTTGAGATTGTTCCATTGTGTTGTTAAATGCTGGTTACTTAAAATTTGAAAAGAGAGATAGTCGTTTAAAACTTCCTCTCTTTATTTTCTACTCTATCGCTATTTTACCATTGCTTTGAATATAGTATTCAGCTGTAATAATGCTTAAAATAATTATGGCTAAACCGATGATTACTCCCGTTACCCCCCAGACAAAAATCAGACCACCCATTAATAAGGTAAGTAAACTATAGCTAATCGCTACTTGACTATGTGACCAACCTTGTTGTTGCAACCTTTGGTAAATATGGGTACGATGGGCTTGAAAGATATTTTCTTTTCTACTCAAACGACGAGCTAGGGTATAAATAGCATCACTAATTAAGGGTAAACTCATCCCAAAAGCTGTCCAGAGGTAATAGGGTTGTTCTCCACTAGAGAGAATCACTAAAGCGACGATCGCCCCTAAAAATGTACTCCCCGTATCTCCCATAAAAATTTGAGCAAGTGACCAATTCCAATAAAGAAACCCTAATAAAGCAGCTACTAGTAACCATAATCCTGGTTGGTGAAGATAAATAGCTAACCAACCTAATTCTATTGCAGCACAACTAGCCACTAATCCATCTAAACCATCCATAAAGTTAACAAAGTTAATCATCGCGGTAATGGCGATAATCGTTAACAGTATTCCCCCTAAACTAGCAACTAACCCTTGGTTACTTACTCCAGGAAGGTTAACGTAACCGAAAAGGGCGATCGCCCCTAAGGCTGTGACTAATTGTACTAAATAACGCACGATTGCTGGTAAATCTCGATAATCATCGATAATAGCGACAATTATTAAAGGTAGTAAAACTAGCCACCAACCCCAATAATTACCCAAACCTAACCAGGAATATATCCCGCTAGTAATAGCAAAAGCAATCACAAACCCTAACCCTCCTCCTCTAGGAGTTGGTTGACTATGACTACTTCTTTCGTTGGGAATATCTAAGACTAGATAATTTCTAATTATCCCCACTATGACTACTGCGAGTAAACCACTAGCGATTACTAAACTAAGCAAAGGTATCATCTTTTTAGCGTTTTTTCTAAACCTTGTTCCAAAGTATAGGGAAATGTCCACCCTAAAGTAGATTGTATATATTGATTATCTACCGCTAAAGATCCAATTAAACGCTCTATTACTGTTTGATTGATTGGTAAGGTTTTACCTGTCCAAGATTCTAGACTTGTTCCTAACCAACCTAAACTACTTAATAGAGTAGAGGGAAGGGGTAATAATTGACAAGGTTGTTCTAAGTATTTAGCTATATAACTAATTAATTCTGGTGTGGAGACGTCTTGTCCATCACTGAGTAAAAAAATTTCCCCAAAAGCTTGAGGATTGTTAATAATTACGGCGATCGCTTCGACTAAGTTACCTACATATAAAAAACTGCGACGATTATTAATCCCCCCTAAAGGTAAGGGTAAACCTGATTTGACTAATTTAATCAGACGTTCCATGTTACCTGGGTTACCTTGACCATAAACTAAAGTAGGACGTAAAATAGTCCAAGCCATGGTACTTTGTTTAGCTAACTCTATTAACCCCTCTTCGGCTGCTTTTTTACTTCTTCCATAGGGTGTATCGGGATAACAGGGCGATCGCTCATTCAATTTCTCTTGAGATAATGTACCCATAGCACCAATGGAACTAACTAAGATAAAATGTTTTACACCTACTTCTATCGCTTGTTTGACTAAATTAATCGTTCCTTGGGTATTAACTCTGAAAAATTCTGCTTCTACATCTTCTGCTGTATCTTTAAGTATATGTGCTCGCGCGGCTAAATGAATCACTACATCAACTCCTTGGAGAGGTTGACTCCAATCGGTTAAACCATCTATATCCTCAATTTGTACCATCTTGACTTGATTTAGAGATATTTCTTGCCTACTTGTAGCGGTAATTTGATAATCTTGTTCCTTTAGAATAGGTAATAAATGACTCCCAATAAAACCTGTTGCTCCAGTGATTAAAAGATGGTTCATACTTTTATTATGCTTAGTTTTACTAGTTAGTATTATTCCACTTCGACTAGCTTTAACGGTATATCAAGTCCAAAATCCCCAAGCAATCGTTATTTTAGGTGGAGATTTACAACGTTTTGCTGAAGCTATAACTTTTACTCAAATACACCCTGAATTAGATATCTGGATTTCCTGTGGAGAAAGACAATGTCGGGGTATTCAACGATTTTTAGATAAGATTGGCTTTAATCAAGACCAAGTTTACTATGATTCTTGTCCTACTGATACCGTTACTAATTTTACTTGTACACTCAATATCCTGTTAAATCGCAATATTCGTTACGTTTATCTACTAACTTCAGATTATCATTTATCTCGTTCTGTGGCGATCGCTGTTATTGTCTTTGGGAGTCGTGGTATTGCTTTTCAACCTATCTCTTTACCCTCTACTCAATCCCGTCAAGAATCTTGGTTAGTTATCTTGCGGGATTTTTTGCGTTCTCTATTTTGGTTATTTACGGGTAAAACTGGTGCACAATTTAAGTAGCTTAATTAGTTATGAGTACCACGTCTTCAATTATTTGCTCTTGATAGATTAAATCTTCGTGTTGATTAGTATTTAAAGTAACCCTAATCTCATTTTCTCCTACGGGTAATTCTGGTAAATAATACCAATTTCCGTAAATTCTGGTTATTTTTTCTCCATTAATATACAAGTGAGCGTGTCCTTTATTTAACTCATTTTCTTGATTAATCATTTCTGGTGCAAATGCAAAATTAGTTACCACTAACTCTAAATTCCAGCCTCTAACAGCGTCTCGATGGACTACTATATTTATTGTAGGTACAGGTTGATCCTCAGAGATAATTACGGTTTTATGCTCATGATGCTCAGAATGTCCTTCTTGCATATGTGCTCTCACACCAACCGTAGTTAAAGCAACACCAAGAATAAAAGGAATCAAAAAGTATTTTTTCATGACTAACTTAGATTAACCATTTAAGTTAGCAATTATGGCAGTAAATACTATAATAAAGCAAAAGACACAATGTCAAAGATATATAATATATTTCCCCAACACAAAATACTTGATGATCACAAAAATAGATATACCAATGGAGCAAATTCAAGAATTTTGTCAAAAGTGGCAAATAACAGAATTTGCTCTATTTGGATCTGTTTTGCGGGAAGATTTTCGCCTTGATAGCGATATTGATATTCTAATTACTTTTTCTCGAACTGCCAAACGAGGTTTAATGTGAAATCAGCGATCAAACGTTGTGAAAACTGGCTAAGATGTAAAAACATTTTGGAATCAGCATAGACTATATATGTTCTCGTGATCAAGAATCTCTTATCGACATTACCAATGCTATCATACTAAATCCGATTGCCACACCCCCTAAAAAATTACAGAAAATTTAACCAATGATAATGAGTTAAATTTTTAATTTCTGCTTTCATTGATTCAGCTCGCGCGATTTAGTTAGATAGTTATTTTCTTTGCCATTTATTTAAGTATAATTCTCCAATCGTCGCTAGAGTTCTAGATTCTGAGATATTTTGCTGTAATTTATTAATCAATTCCCGTTGTTGGTCTAATTGTTGTTGTAAACTAGCTATGTGCTGTTTATATTGATATGTATCTGTTACCAAACGTTGTTGGAATTCTTCTACTCCTTCTAACTGTTTTATTCGTTGATTTTGAGAGTCTAATTGAGTTTGCAGTTGCTGATTAGTTTCTTGATGAGTTTTATTTTGTTGTTGTAACTCTTTAGTTTGTTTAGTTTGAGAGTCTAGTTTAGCTTGCAGTTGTTGATTAGCTTCTTGATGAGTTTGGTTTTGTTGTTGTAACTCAGTAATAGTTGTTTGCAGATGATTTCTTTCTGATTCTAGTTGATTAACTACTTGAGTTTGAGAGTCTAGTTTAGCTTGCAGTTGTTGATTAGCTTCTTGATGAGTTTTATTTTGTTGTTGTAACTCTTTAGTTTGTTTAG
>RECR01000037.1 GCA_007693955.1 Gloeocapsa sp. DLM2.Bin57 | reverse complement strand
CCCAACCCCAACCTCAAAATCAACCCCAACCTCAATATCAACCCCAACCTCAACCTCAATATCAACCGAGAAAAGAGGAAATTTCTAGGGATTCTACACCATCTAATCGTAGTCAGGGTAGGGATAAGGATTCAAGCCCTCCCTCAACTACTAGTTATCGACGTAGCCGAGTGAGTTATCATAATCCTAGTCAGAATATTACTTTAGCTAGTGATATCGGTATTGACTATAGTCAACTTAAAACACTATTAACCTCCCGTAAGTATAAAGAAGCAGACGAAGAAACCTATCGTTTAATGCTCGAAATCTGTCATCGTCAACCAGAGGGATGGTTGCGTAACCAAGATATCATCACTTTTCCCTGCAGAGATCTTCAAACTATTGACCAGTTATGGGTAGAATTGAGCAGACGCAAGTTTGGCTTTAGTATTCAAAAACGTATTTATCAAAGCTTAGAAAAGGAAATTAAACACCCGAAAAAACTGTGGTTGAGTTTTTGTGACCAGGTAGGTTGGCGAGTTGACAATAAATGGTTAAACTATTCTGAGATAGTCTTTGGAGCAAATGCTCCTTCAGGACACCTCCCCTGTGGCTCTCCCCCTGATGATTTGACACAGGGTATGATTTTAGAACCTGGTAGTAATTTTGTAATAGCTCCTATTATTACTGGTATAGTCCAAAGACTAGAGCAGTGTAACTAATGACTGATTTTATCTACCGATACCCCCAATTACTCCCAGGAATTCTGATTAGACGTTATAAACGTTTTTTCGCTGAAATAGAATTGTCTAACCAAGAGGTAATAACCGCTCATTGTCCTAATACTGGCTCTATGACAGGATTATGTCAACCAGGAAGCTTAGTACAAGTCTCTATGAGTGATAATCCTCAACGGAAATTAGCTTACACTTGGGAAATGGTTCAGGTTAAACCAGATACTTGGGTAGGAGTTAATACGGGTCTACCTAATCGAGTGATGAAAATAGCTCTGAGAGAGAGAATTTTTCCTGAGTTAAACCCCTATTATGAACACATTCGCTCTGAAGTTCCCTATGGTGTGAATAATAAAAGTAGAGTAGATTTTCTCTTATCTAAAGGGGAAAAGGATCCCTTAGTTTATCTAGAAGTGAAAAATACCACCCTCGCTGAAGGTAATTTAGCTTTATTTCCCGATACTATCACTACCAGGGGACAAAAACACCTCCAAGAGTTAATGTCACTGTTACCTACAGCTAAAGCGGTAATGTTTTATTTTGTTAATCGTAATGATTGTAGCGAATTTGCTCCCGCTGTACAATGCGATCGCACTTATGCTCAACTGTTACAACAAGCCCAACAACGTGGTTTAATGATCTTACCCTGTCCTTTTGAGATCACTCCAGAGGGTATTCGCTATTTAGGAAAGGTTTTAAAGGTTAGATATGATCAGATTCTCTGCTAATTTTTTAGTAATTATTGCCTTAATTTTGCTGGTATCTTGTAACTCAACAGAGACAGCTGTTAACTCACAACCTCAGACGGTTATCTCTCCTCCACAACAACAAGTAACCGTTGATGAAAATACTCAGATAGTTATGGGACAAACTATTTATGTCCCCGTCTATTCTCATATTTATCATCAAAATCGTCAGAGTATTTTTCCTCTTTCCGTTACTCTCAGTATCCGCAATACAGACTTAAATCAACCGCTGATTATTACTTCTGTACGTTATTATGACTCAGAAGGGAATTTAGTTAAAGAATATTTAGAATCACCTATTCAACTGAATCAATTAGCTTCAACAGACTTTTTTGTGACTAGAAATGATACAACAGGCGGCTCTGGTGCTAATTTTATTGTAGAATGGATTGCTGAGTCTGAAATCTCAGAACCATTCATAGAAGCTGTAATGATTGGTACTGATTCTCAGCAAGGTCTTTCTTTTGTAGGTCAAAGTCGAGTTATCAAAACTCTACCATAGTCATGACTTCCATTAATCCTGCTACTAAAGCAGCCATCAAGCCAATTAGATAATAGTTATTGAGTTGCCAACTAGCGGTATTTTCGCTAGATAAAGATTTTTTCTGTATTTTACTATATATATGCACTGCCCCTATGCTGAAAAAGAGTAGAGATAAGATGTTGGTTGTTTTGGTCTTGCGCTTTGGCATAGCATAGTCATGTAACTCTACCCTAACAACTTAACAAATATTTATAAAAATGTCAAATCTCAGTAAAAATACAATATCTACCGTATAAATACGCAACTTAAAGAAAAAGTTGCAAAAACTCTTTACATTTTGAGTATGATCAACTAAAGTAGAGTTAAAATTCCACCTTACCTAATCATGGACAAGCAACTACACCAATTATCCCTAGCGATTGCCAGTACTTTTGTGATAGTTTTACTCTTTTTAGTGGATTTAGGACTATTCAACAACAGTAACAAAGAAATCGCCCAGACTCCCCAACCTACTATATTTATACAAAACTAGAAAAAATAACCATAGGTTAAAGTTAGGATAAAAGTAAGTTGTCCTGCTAAAGCAAACAGATAAAAGATAACTCTTGGTTTAAAAACTGATAACATTAAGCCAACCGCTTTAAGGTCAATCATTGGACCAAACACCAAAAAAGCTAGTAAAGAACTACTAGTGAAAGTTCCCGCGAAAGAAAGAGCAAAAAAAGAATCAACTGTAGAACAAATAGAAACTACAGCAGCTAACAGCATCATTGCTAGAATAGAAGTAATAGTATCTTGACCTAAATTAAGAATAAAATCTCTAGGTACAAATACTTGAATAGCCGCGGCGATCGCGCTTCCTATAACTAAAACACCCCCAAGTTCCCTTAATTCCTGATTAATGTTTTCTAAAAAGCCAAAAATCAGATTAGGGGTACTTTTTTTACGCAACAAACCCTGATCTAACTTTTCTACTTTTCCCGACTCACCTACTAAAAAATTGCCCCCTTTCAGTAAAGGAGAATTAGCACGTTTTCCCTTAACAGAAGAACGGGTATAATTACTTCTAATCTTCATCCGTTTAGCCAAAAGATGATGCAACATGGGGCGACTATCTTTTTGGACACTGAATACACAAGCAATAATCGTCGCGATTAACCAAGAGAAAAGTAACCGTAACCAAATAATCTCGGGTTGGTCTCTAAATACTATCCAGGTTGACCAAATAACTATAGGATTAAGAGTAGGTGCAGCGAGAAGAAAACCTATAGCTACCGAAGTAGGTAAACCCTGGAGTAGAAAACGTCGCGCCACAGGAACATTACCACATTCACAGACAGGGAAGACAAAACCAAAGATACTACCAGCGAGAGAACCTAAAATAGGATTACGTGGCATTATTTTAATCAATTGTTCCTCATTAATAAATGATAACAATAGACTAGAGAGTATAACTCCTAGTAACAAAAAAGGGAAAGCCTCAACTAGTAAACTCAAAAAAATAGTAAAAGCGTCGCGTAATTGACTCATTGGTTTTGCAGAATTTATATAATAGAAAAAGAACTAAAAAGGTCAAGGCAGCTTATGCACGAAATTAGCCTAATGGAGGAAACCTTAACAATTATTTTAGAAACTGCTCAAAAAGAAAATGCTGTCAAAATCCATCGTTTAAATATGCGCATTGGTGCCGTTTCAGGGGTAGTTCCCGAAGCTTTACAATTTGCTTTTGACGTAACTACCCAAGGAACAATAGCAGCAGACGCCCAATTAAACATAGAATTAGTTCCCACCTTGTGTCATTGTACCGAATGTAACCGAAAATTTGCCCCAATTGATATAATTTATCAATGTGAATGCGGTTCTTTAAATAACAAAATTATTCAGGGCAAAGAAATAGAAATAGTATCATTGGAGATATCATAATTATGTGTGGACAATGTGGCTGCGATACAACAGAAACCCTCAAACACGAACACGAACACGAACACCATCATCATCATAGGCATAATCATCGTTTAGTAGATATTCAACAATCAGTCTTACACAAAAACCATACTCTCGCCCAAGGAAATAGACAAGAATTTACCCAGAGAAATCTATTGGTTTTAAATATTCTATCTAGTCCAGGTTCAGGAAAAACCACCTTTATTGAAAAAACCCTGAAAACAACCGAACAACAGTTTAATTATGGCGTGATTGTCGGGGATTTAGCTACAGATAACGACGCCCAAAGATTAAGAAGCACCAAAGCACCAGTGATTCAAATTACTACAGGTGATATATGTCACTTAGAAGCTAGTATGATCAAAAATGCTAGTGATGAATTAGGATTAGATGGACTAGATATCTTAATTATTGAGAATGTGGGTAACTTAGTTTGTCCTGCAGCTTACGATTTAGGAGAAGATATACGAGTGGTTTTACTTTCTACCACCGAAGGAGAAGATAAACCCCTCAAATATCCCACCATGTTTAAAGGTGCTGATGTAGTAATTATTAACAAAATCGACTTAGCAGAAGTCTTAGAATGGCAAGAAGACTTAGCTAGAGAGAATATCCAAAAAATAGCTCCAAATGCTCTAATTTTAGCTGTTTCAGCTCGTAAAGATACGGGTATGTCAGCTTGGTATGATTACTTAGCTAAAGCTAGACAAGCAAAAACTCAAACAGGTTATTCTCTAGTCTAAGTAGTTCAACGCCCCTGATTGCGCCATAGTTTTGGCGTAATACTAGGCGACTCTACATCTGTAGAGGACAGTCCTGATAATGACAAAAGGAGTGTGATATATAGGAATAATAACACCGTTCCACCGTTCTACCGTTCTACCGTTCTACCTAATCCGCTATACTGAGATTTATTATTTGATAAATTGATTTAACAGATTAGGATGTATATAATTCAGATTGCTTCAGAATGCGCCCCTGTCATCAAAGCTGGAGGATTGGGAGACGTCGTCTATGGATTGAGTCGAGAATTAGAAACCCGTGGTCACTGTGTAGAGTTAATCCTACCTAAGTATGATTGTATGCGTTATGACCATGTATGGGGACTACACGACGCCTATCGCGATTTGTTCGTACCCTGGTACGATGCTTATATACATTGTTCCGTTTATTGCGGTAGAGTTCACGGAAGGTTATGCTTTTTTATTGAACCCCATAGTGAAGATAACTTCTTCAATCGTGGTTGTTATTATGGTTGTGATGATGATAATATGCGCTTTGCTTTTTTTAGTAAAGCTGCTTTAGAATTTATCCTCAAAAGTAATAAACGTCCTGATGTTATTCATTGTCACGATTGGCAAACAGGTTTAGTCCCTGTAATGTTATATGAAATTTATAAATATCATGGTATGGTTAATCAACGGGTTTGTTATACCATTCATAATTTTAAACACCAAGGTATCTGTGGAAATGAACAACTTCTGGCTACAGGATTAAAACGAGCAGATTATTATTTTGATTACTCTAGACTCAGAGATAATTTTAACCCCTTTGCTATTAATATGATGAAGGGAGGTATCGTCTATTCTAACGCGGTTACTACAGTTTCACCTCATCACGCTTGGGAAGCGCGTTGTCTCGACGAAGGTTATGGATTGGGTCATACTTTACATTTATATCAGGATAAATTCCGCGGTATTCTCAATGGTGTTGATTATGATTTTTGGAATCCTGAAATAGATCGTTATATCCCTTGTAATTATACTAGTAAAAACCTTAGCGAAGGCAAAAGTAAAAATAAACAAGCCCTACGCGATCGCCTATTATTACAAAACGTTAATAAACCCATCATCGCTTATATTGGTCGTCTTGATGAACAAAAAGGCGTACATTTAGTCCACCACGCTATCTATTATTCTCTAGATAATAGCGCCCAATTTGTGTTGTTAGGTTCAGCTACAGAGCCTAGTATTAATGCTCATTTTTGTCATGAAAAATCTTTCTTAAATGATAATCCTGACTGTCATCTAGAATTGGGTTTCAATGAGGAATTATCCCATTTAATTTATGCAGGTGCTGATATTATCATTGTACCTAGTAATTACGAACCCTGTGGATTAACGCAAATGATCGCCTTTAAATATGGTACAGTACCCGTAGTTAGGGGAGTAGGTGGGTTAGTTAATACCGTCTTTGATCGCGATTATAACAACGAAGTACCCCCAGAAAAACGTAACGGCTATATGTTCTATCAACGGGATGATTATGCTCTAGAAACAGGCTTAGAAAGGGCTTTAAAACTATGGTACAATTCACCTGATGAGTTTACTCAATTGGCTTTACAAGGTATGGAATACGATTATTCCTGGAATAACCCAGGTAAAGAATACGTAGAAGTTTACGAAAATATTCGTCACAAGTAATCTTAACGAGTTAGGAGTTAGGAGTTAATTAACTCTTGCATGAGTGCTTAATTCTTAATTCTTAATTTCCCTCTAAACAGATACACCGAGAGCCAAATTTAAGTATGTTATTCTTGCATTCCCTCGTATAATAATCTCATAAATAATCTCGCTCCATCATCTAATTTTAATTCTTCATAAGAAAAAGGCTCACGTACACCAACTACTCGTAAATCAGACAGCAACTCTGGATGAAACTGACAAGTGAAAGAGCGCCGAACTTTTTTACTTTCAAAGTCTCTATAATTAATGCAAGTAGCGGAACATTCTGTAACAACTTCACCATTATCAGTAGTTGAACACAAAATTTCTACAGCATCGGGAAGTTTAATCAGCCAAGATAAAGGACTATTAGCGATGATAGAGCGACAAGGAATAAGAGCATTATGAATTAAGCGATAAGCCCAATTGGCAAATAAAATCGCTTCTTCGTTGACTTCATCGGTATGGAACATAGAAATATTTAATTTTTGCTCATATTCAATAGATGTATCTATAACCCCTTCGTGTTCATCTGCGGCAACCTCATGGTAGAGAATTATTTCTTCAGGAATACCCGAAGTTTCATGATCGGGAGATGTGTAATGTACTAATTCTCTATGTCCTACTTCTAGAAACTCATTTTTACTCACAGCAAATTCAGGATCTTCCCAGGATTCAGCAACAATTCGACCATCGTTTTTCTTAACTTGTAAAGAACTACCAATTTCTTGGATTTTTTGACAAACTCGTTGTAGCATTCTTAATGCTTTTCCTTGTGGATCATTTTCTAAGGAATCTAATTCTAAAACCGCTTTAACTGTTCGTCTAATTAAACTAATATGACCTTGTGCTGCTAATTGATGTCCTAAACAAATAAATAGTGCTAAAGCACTCATAGGAGTGCGAGAGAGAAGGATTTGCTCGGTTAGTTGGATCATTTCCCCATGAGAACAATTAGATCCTTCAAAACTAGAAGGATCGCGCACCGTAGGATCACCTCCTTCCACTACAATGGCTAAGCTAGAGGCGAGGATCGGTACTAACTTGTCAAGATCAAAGAGTCCTGAAGACCAGAGAGGAAATAAAATTGAGTCACAGTCAGCTATTTTTTGTGCTAAATAAGCAACATTTATAGATGCTCTGACGTGTTCTCCCAGGGGATTGTAACCTACGTGTTCCCAAGGCTCAATAATGGCGATCGCATTACGAAATAATTGAGGATTGATCATCAGATATTCAAAAGCCCCTTGAGAATCAATCACTTTTTCTAAAGGTTTACCCTTTCCCCATTCAAAATTAGCATTTTCTGCAAACAGGGAACGATGAATCAGAGGATCACTAGAATGATGATCAGCTATAAATTGACCAAAAAGAATATGGATAGCTTCAAATTCCGATCCGCCTTCATTGAGATAACCTGGTTTTAATCGCCAATCAAACATTTATCTTAAGATGAATAAATTGTCCCGCGCCCATCATAGCTTGATATTTGACTTTGCACCAGTATTTTTAGACTATAGTTCAATGATGATGCCATAAATCGGTAAAACCCCAGAGGCTAAACAGAATAATTCCCATGGCTGTCATTTGATTTAATCTTCTTTGGGGAGATACCCAATAAAAACTACGGATTAATACAGATAATGCAGCACCAATACCATAACTCAAACTCAAGACTAAATAGGGCCATTGTATCGTTAACCCCCACAGCAATAACAACAGTATAGCTAGGGATAACATCAATACCTCTATAAAACCAAAAGGGTTAACCTGACTATAGGTTAATACCCGACGCCAACCCATGACCCAATATCTAATCATGATCAAAATTTCCCTTTTTATAAACCTCTAATCTTAATTGTTACATTACCTAGGTCATGAACCCAAGTAATTTAAGATTTTTTTTAAACATATTCTAACTCCCAGTCATCTAGAGATATTTCGGCAATTTCTAAAGCTCTCTTACAAACCCTATAAACATCTTTAGCTGATAAATGCAATTCCATAAATGCTCCATTTTTGAGTTGACGAGTCTGAGTAAATTTTTGTTTTTCCCAGCTCACAAAACTTGGAATTTGTTGTGTAATCCTCTCAAAAGCATCCTCATCTAAGGCTGCTATTTGATTTAAAGTTGTCTCTAAGACATCTCGCCAACTTTTAACAGAGTATTTTTCACCAAAAATAGTTAATGATAGTGGTTTCATTCCTGTCATCCCATTTGACTCTCTTTGGTAAACCGCGTTTTCATCACCAAAATAACTCCAGATTTTCAGAGCAATATCAGCTAAATAATCTGCTCTTGCTTCTATATCTTCTCGACACCAAGCTTGTTGATTGATAAAGTATTTGTTTAATTCTAGATTACTATGTTTAAAATACTCCTGTTTTCTATAAAAATTATCATTAGAAAGCTCGGTATTATAACCCGTTAAGGTTAAGTTTCCTAAAGAATGAAGCAATAATTCATGAGTAATAGCACAATCCTCTCCAAGATGTTCTCTCCACCATAGGCTTAGTTTTTGAGGCATAATATGTTCAAGAGAGAGTGACTCTAGTTGGATTTTTTCTTTATGATTGAAAAACTGCTCTATTGATTCTAAAATTAATCTACCTTTTTTAGAGCGATTATTACCATATAATTTAGCTTCTTTTAACTTAGCTTTAAATTCAGCATCTTTAGGATAGTTTTGATTTTGCAGTACTAATTTTAATTTATTGATAAAAGTTTCTGAACCTAAACTACTTTCTTTGCTGACTTGGGCATAAAGAGAGGAAAAGATTCTATTTAATCCTGTACTTTGAAAATAGCAAACAATATAACGCAATACAAAATTTTCGCAAATTTGCAAAATAGTAATAAAATCTGTTTCTGTTATTTTATGACTAGCCCAATCATGATAGCAATTTAACAGAAATGGATAAATAGTTAAGACTTCTAATTGATTGAGACGCTTAAGATGAAAGCGAATATTTTCTTGAGATTCTGAAGATGGGTCAAGGAATTTAGCGTAATATCGCGAAAATAAAGATAATGTTTTTAAATATTCTATGGTATCTCTATTATTAATCTGTTCTTTTATTTCAAAATAAACATCATTTTTTCTAACTTCTTTGCCATCCTTCGTTAAAAAGTGACGAATAAATTCTGTGAGATTGTCGCCTAAATTATCTTCCATTATTTTCCAATATTTTTGATAAATATCCTCTTGTTCATCTGGATTAATTTTCATAAAGAAATAATTACGAATCAAATCAGCTTGTGTTAAAGGTCTTCCTTTAGCGTTAAGACTTTCAAAAACTAAATAAGGATCATCTTCTCCACTTAACACTAAACTAACTAGAGAAAAATTATAACAAATTACTTTTTTAAGCTGAATTAAATCACATTTCTTTTGGTTAATTTTCTTCTGAAAAAATGAATAACATTCATTAAGAATATTTTTGTTTTCTTTAGGTTTGCTATCAATAAGATGCTGAAATTTATCTCTATCTACTTGAGTGGGTATTAATTTATATTTATCACTACCTTTTTTGTAGGTATTAATTAATAAGGTATGTGTAATTTCTGCGGCTAATTCTGTTTCTTTTTTGGCTGTGGCTATATCTCGTAAAGCACATAGTAAAATAAAAACAGTTGTTAAACGTTGTTGTCCATCGATTAAAAGATATTTACTGACTCCTTCAGGCTGGGAATTAGTTGACATGGTCACGATAGTTCCCATAAAATGAGGACGAGGATTAGTGGTATTATAAAGTTCTAGTAAGTCATCCCAGAGGATTTGCCATTCTTGTTTTTGCCAACTGTAAGCCCTTTGAAACAAGGGTACTAAATATTGTTTTGTTCCTTCGATAATTTGTTGTAGCTTAGTTTCTGTGGCTTGCATTGCTCAATCTCCATGGCTGATATTTTCTATAATACTCTATAATGTAGATAATAGTTTTAAAAGACTAGAAAGCTAAAAAGTGAAAAGTGTCAGCAATGGTTATCAAGAATTTAGCATATCATGTACCCAAAACCGTATGATAGGGTATTAGGAGAAAAACTTAAATCATGCCTAGTGTTTACCTAGAAACCTCAGTGATTAGTTATCTTAGCGCTCGTCCTAGTCGTGATCTTATCATTGCAGGACACCAACAAATCACCAATGAGTGGTGGGAAACTCAGGGTCATAAATTTGAAATTTACATTTCCCAATTAGTTATTCAAGAAGCTCGTAGAGGAGATGCTAAAGCCGCTCAAGAAAGATTAACATTACTTCAACCAATAGCAGCATTAAGAGTCTCCTCCGCAGCATTACAACTTGCCCAAATACTTTTAAGAGAGGCAGCTATACCCCAAAAAGCAGAAGCAGACTCTCTCCATATTGCTATTAGTGTTGTTAACGGGATTGATTATTTACTTACTTGGAATTGTCAACACATTGCTAATGCGATAATTAGAAAAAAAGTAGAACAAATTTGTCGTCAAAATGGTTATGAACCATCAGTTATTTGTACACCTGAAGAATTAATAGAGGAATAACATGAAAGATCCTATTGTTGAAGAAACCCGAAAAGCACGTCAAGCTTATTTAGAAGAATGTAACAATAACCTTGTTAGTTTATATGAAGATCTCAAACAGCAAGAACAAAAAAGCAACCGAACTTATTATTCTTTTTCTCCTAAACCATATAAAGTGCAACTTAGCTCAAATTAAATACTCCACAGTTTCTTTATTTTAGATTAATAAATATGCTTTTATTGTCACTAGAAAAATGTCCCTTTAATTTAGACTGGTTACCTCCTGGTAGTTATTTAGTTGGAGGTGCGGTACGTGATGCTTTACTAAATATACAAAGGGATTATCTAGATCTAGATTTTATCATACCAACCGACGCGATCGCCCTAGCCCAAAAGATAGCTAGACATTATCGCGCGGGTTTTGTTATTCTCGATCAACAACGTCAAATAGCTAGGGTAGTCTTTCCCGAAGGTACAGTAGATTTTGCACTTCAAGAAGGAGATACCCTAGAGAGTGATTTAGCTAGACGAGATTTTACCATCAACGCGATCGCCTATAATCCACATAGGGATATTTTATTAGATACTTTAGGTGGATTAGCGGATTTAGAGCAAAAACAACTAAAAATGATCAGTGTTGCTAACCTTAAAGATGATCCTCTGCGTTTATTGCGTGCTTATCGTCAAGCTGCGCAACTTAATTTTACCATTGAAACTAATACTCGTAAACAAATCACCAATTTAGCACCTTTACTAGCTCAAGTTGCTCCCGAAAGAGTAAGATCTGAATTAGATTATCTCTTCGCTAATCCTCAAGGAAGTTATTGGTTAACTCAAGCTTATCTCGATGGTATTTTAACTATCTGGTTAAAGAATGTAACTATGACTAAGTTAGAGTTATTAAAAAAAATAGAGGCAAATTGGTTAACCTCAACTTGGTCATCTCTAGAGTGGGAAACTGCTATTATTCCCTTAACTAGATTAACTTGTTTAGTTGCTGATAATCCCTTAGATGCAGAAACAGAGTTAATTAAGCTGAAATATTCTCGGGATGTATTTACAGGGATAAAATCAGTATTAACACACTTTGCTGACTTAGAAAATAATCAAGATAATTTTAGCCTAGCTCAACAATATTTTTTCTTCTTAGGTATCGGTAAAAATCTACCTATTTTAGCTGCTTATGCTTTAACTCAAGGAATCAACACAGAATTAATTACTCTTTTACTAAATCGCTATTCTAACCCTGATGATTTAGTTGCTCATCCTCGAAACTTAGTAACAGGAAATGATTTAATTAAGCATTTACAACTTAAACCAGGTCCTCAAATCGGGGAATTATTAACCGCAATTCAACTAGCCCAAATTGAGGGAAAAATTACCACAGCAAGAGAAGCTTTAGAGTATGCTAAAGTTATTGAGCAGCAAAAATAGTCCGACAAATTCATTTAGTTAATAATTATGATTGTAACTATAGCGCAGACATCAGCCAATCTTAATATAGGTCAATTAGTATTTAATGGTGTTTCTGTGGGGAGTGTCATTGCTTTAACAGCGATTGGGTTAACCCTAACCTATGGAATCTTGAAATTATCTAATTTTGCTCATGGAGATTTTATGACTCTAGGAGCTTATTTTACTTGGTTTGCTAATAGTAAGGGAGTTAATCTCGGATTAGCTTTGTTAATCGGTATAGTAGGGACAATCATCGCTATGTTAATCTCAGAACAAATACTCTGGAAACCGATGCGCAATCGTCGCGCAACTCCTACTTCTTTGATTATTATCTCTATTGGATTAGCTTTATTTTTACGTAGTAGTGTTTTATTAATTTGGGGAAGTAATAACCAAAGTTATAATATACCCATTATGCAAAGGATTAATGTTCTCGGTTTTGATCTACCCTTTTATGTATTTGAAAGAGTGATAGTAATGGTCTTGGCGATTTTAGCCATTATTGGGGTACACTTTCTACTCAGAAAAACTAAAATTGGCAAAGGAATGCGCGCGGTTGCTGATAACGTAGATTTAGCCAGAGTAGCGGGAATCAACGTCGAATTTATTGTTTTATGTACTTGGGTAATTACAGCAATTCTCGTCGCTTTATCAGGATCAATGTATGGACTACTCTACGGAATTCGTCCTAATTTAGGTTGGTTTTTGATTCTTCCTATCTTTGCGTCGGTAATTTTAGGAGGGATTGGTAACCCCTATGGAGCGATCGCCGGTGCATTAGTTATAGGTGTAGCTCAAGAAGTAAGTGTACCCTGGTTGGGTTCAGAATATAAACTAGCAGTAGCAATTATACTAATGATTCTAATTTTATTTATACGTCCTCAAGGAATTTTTAAAGGGTTAGCTTAAAATGCACACAATCACGGCGATCGCTACTGCTGTAGTTCCCCAACAAGGAAGTATTAGTATTGTCAGAGTCTCGGGAGAAAAAGCTCTAGAAATAGCTCAACAACTATTCTACACTCCAGGTAAACAAATCTGGTCAAGTCATCGCATTCTCTATGGTTATATACGTCACCCCGAGACTGAAGAAGTCATCGACGAAGCTTTATTATTGATTATGAAAGCTCCTCGGTCTTATACTAAAGAAGATTTAGTGGAGTTTCACTGTCATGGGGGAATTATTCCCGTACAAAGAGTTTTACAGTTAACCGTTACATTGGGTGCAAAAATCGCTCAACCAGGAGAATTTACCCTCAGAGCTTTTCTCAATGGTAGAATAGATTTAACCCAAGCTGAAAGTGTCGCCGAATTAGTGAGCGCGGGTTCGACAGAAGCTGCTCAAATCGCTTTAGCAGGGTTACAGGGTAAGTTAGGTAAACCAATTGCTCATTTACGTTCGACTTGTTTAGATATTCTCGCCGAAATAGAAGCTAGAATCGATTTTGAAGAGGATTTACCCCCCTTAGAAATAGAAGGAATTAAACAACAACTCGATCAGGTTTACACAGAAGTTAAGGAAATTCTTAGTACCGCAGATAAGGGAGAGTTATTACGCAATGGTTTGAAAGTAGCTATTGTTGGACGTCCTAATGTGGGAAAATCAAGTTTACTCAATGCTTGGAGTCGTTGCGATCGCGCCATCGTTACTGATTTACCTGGAACAACACGAGATGTTATAGAGTCACAATTAGTAGTACAAGGAATACCAGTACAAGTTTTAGATACCGCGGGAATCAGGGATACTAGTGATACAGTAGAACGAATAGGGGTAGAGCGATCGCGTTTAGCTGCAGCTACCGCTGATTTAATCTTATTAACTATTGATGGATCTGATGGTTGGACTACTGAAGATGAGGAGATTTACACCCAAGTTAAACATCGTCCCCTGATTTTAGTAATTAATAAAAGTGATCTAGTTCCTGCTCATACAGTAGTCTATCCTGAGTCAATTAATTATACCATCGCTACTGCAGCTACTCAGAATCAGGGTATCGAGGATTTAGAGAATATTATCGTTAAACTAGCTCAAGAAAACCAAATCAAAGCAGCTAATTTAGAATTTGCTCTCAATCAAAGACAAGCAGAAGTCCTTACCCGGGCTAAAATTTCCTTAGCTCATGTACTAGAAACCATAGAAGCAGAACTCCCCCTAGACTTCTGGACGATTGATTTAAGGACAGCGGTACAAGCTTTGGGAGAGATTACGGGTGAAGAGGTCACAGAATCGGTTTTAGACCGTATTTTCAGTCGTTTTTGTATCGGGAAATAGGATCATTACAATAATGGTTCTCTTTCTCTGTCCTCGTCTAATTCAGCTATCATTTGCTTTTTAATTACTTTATAGTTCCAAAAACCAAAGATTAACCAAAAAGCTAACAAACCCGTGGTTAATAACAACACAGGAATTAAACCAAACTGACGAATCAAAGTAGGTGCAGCTGCGGTAAATAAACCCCCACCTACGATTGGTTCAAAAAATAACTGTTTATAAGCAAAACTTTCAAATGCACCTGTACGATTATGAGGATCTACCATTTTAATCAATAAAATCCCTGTAGCTGTAACCCCCATAGATTGACCCATATCACCGATACCTCTTTCAAACCAATAACTAGGTAAAATTCTAGGTGCTAGGTAAATAAAAGCGAGAATGTTCCAGACAATCCCTACGACAGAGAGAATCAGAAAAACTGGTAAATTAGCCCCTAAAACTTCTAACCTAATCGATGCTAAAGCGGTTACTACTACTATGTCTAGAGCAACTCCTGCTATTCTTTCCTGTAGGTTTCTGATAATCAAGGAGTCTAAATCCAGTCTTTTCGTGACTAATTGTACAATAATCCCCCCGATTAAAGCCATAGGAAATAAGGGAATCGCTTCGGCTAATTCAAACCCAGTTTGTCCCCAAGTTAAGGATTCTACTATTCTGAGTAGTTCTAAGAGTAGCCAACCAATCAGCACCGCTAAAGCTGTAAACCCAAAGTTTAAAGAGAGAGGATCGATTAAGAGGTTACGCATTAAACGGTATCTTCTGGTTAAAACGCGATCGCTTTCTGGATGTGCGGTGGGTTGAAATTGCGCGTCTCCTGTGGTGACTTCTGTTGGTGTTTCTGCTATATAATTGTTACGTCTTCCCCAATCAGCTAACATTGTTCCCGCGATTACCCCTGTGACGATACCTACTGTGGCTAATCCTAGGGATAAATCTCCACCGTCGGGAAAATCTAATCTCGTAAAAGTATCCGCCATTCCCGCAGCTGTTCCATGTCCCCCTTCAAAGCTAATCTCTACTAAAGAAGCTACTATGGGATCTACATCGAAAATGGGAATCAAAATCACTAGGGTTACTAGTATAGGTAAAGCGTATTGTCCCCAAGCTAAGGTCTGACCAAAAGCCACCTGGGGAGAAGTTTTGCGCCAAATTTCTTTAGGTTTTGGGATGATTTCCCCGAGAAATAAAGCTGCAAAGACTATATTAATAAATACCCCAGGAGATTGAGACCACACAGTGCGTGTCGCTTCGGGAAATAATCCCCCCGCTAAATAGTCATCTGTAGCTACTCCTAATCCAACAGCGATCGCTCCTGCTACCCCTGGTCCTAATAATAAGGCGATCGTCCCTGCTATAATGGATTCTGGTAAATATAGTTTCTGAAATAACTTGATTTTTTGTTTCAGGAATCTACCTACTAGGATTAAAATCGCTATCGTTATAAACGCGAATAAAACATTGATTAGACTAAACATTCTATCTTATTTGGCTTTGAAAATTTGATATTATCTTGTCTTAACCTGGATTTTCTGTAACATTACATACAAATCATTGTTCCCTCATTTCTGTCAAAATTATTTTGTAATGCTATACTAGAAAAGAAGATTTCTAAGTTAATTCCATGACCACCGAAAGAGAATTAAGAGAGAGAGAATGGAAAAAACAAGCATTACGAGCCAAGAAAAAGTCTTTAATTACCTTTATTCCTAAAAAACGTAGTAATATTTTGATTAACGTTTTGATAGTGGCTACTTTTATTTTATCACTATTAATTACACTCAAGAATAACTATAACTACCAGCCAAGTTTACCAGAATTTTTAACTCCTGAATCAACTAGGGAAAGTGTTTAATTAAGGTTTTAGCGATGGCTCGTTAAGAAGAGCTTATATCTTTATTTTTGACTTTAAATAACCATGCTTTTAGAAGATTACTTCACGTTTTTAGCCGCGGATGATCTTCGAGTAAAAGGAACTAGGATTGGTATTGAAACCATGCAAAACTCCAGAAGAAATTGCGCATACCTAGTGTCTGCTAAAGATATACAACTACTTGAGCAATCATGTTACTCTAGAATGTGTAAGTGGTTCAATAAAGCTTGACGCATAACCTCTACAGGTACAGAACGTTGTAACCAGATTTCTAGAGCGATCGCTCCTTGGTTAATCAACATCTCTAAACCATCAATAATAACCGCTCCTTGTTGTTGACTTTCCCTTAATAACTTAGTAGGACGTGGTGTATAAATTAAATCATAGACGATCGCTCCTGGTTGAACCAATTTAACTAAATCACCCTCTAGGGGGGATTCTTGTCCATAAGGATACATCCCAATCGGAGTAGTGTTAACCAATAATTCACTATCAGCAATCAACTCAGACAACTCTGACCACTGATAAATCTCTACCTGTAACCACCCCTTCTGAAATTGGGCTAATTTCTCAAGATTACGACCGACTACCCGAATCTGGCGACAACCTAAACCACTTAAAGCTTCCACAACTGCTCTAGCTGCTCCACCATAACCCAATACTAAGGGTTTAATTTCACCCCAATTGCGCTCTAATAGTTTTAAAGGCGCTAAAAACCCCGCTACATCGGTATTAGTACCACTCCAACCTTCTTGATTAGCCCAAACCGTGTTAGTTGCACCCACTTTTTTAGCTAGGGGGGAAACCTCATCGAGAAACTCCATCACCCTTTGTTTATGGGGTATAGTTACGTTAAAACCCTCTAGATTCATTCCCCGAAAAGCAGCGATCGCTCCTTCTAAATCCTCAGTTTTGATAGCTAAGGGTATATAAACATAATCTACTCCTAACGCTTTAATCCCTGCGTTGTGCATCACTGGTGAGAGACTATGTTCGATGGGGTCTCCAATTACCCCTAATAACTTCGTTTTTCCTGTAATTAATTGCATAACTTGTTTATTATCCTTAAAAAATGTTATACTAGTCAATTGTGTAAAACTAAACAGTTAAAATGCCTAAACTAAAAACTCGTAAAGCAGCAGCGAAAAGATTTCGGATGACAGCCACGGGTAAGATACTTCGCCGTAGCGCTAACCGTAATCACTTATTACAGCATAAAAGTGCAGAGCGGAAACGTCGTTTATGGAAATTAACCCAAGTACACGAAAATGACGAAGAAAACGTTCGTCTAATGCTTCCATATTCTTCCTAAAATTTGTAGTTTTTGCTAAAGTAAGTACCATGACTAGAGTCAAAAGAGGCAATGTAGCCCGTAAACGTCGTAAAAAAATCCTCAAACTCGCTAAAGGGTTTAGAGGATCTCATTCTAAGCTATTTCGCACAGCTAATCAGCAAGTAATGAAAGCTTTGCGCAATTCCTATCGCGATCGTCGTAAACGTAAACGCGACTTTCGTCGTCTGTGGATTGTCCGCATTAACGCAGCAGCTAGACAACATGATATCAGCTATAGTCAATTAACTGGTAAATTGAAAAAAGCTAATATCGAAATTAATCGTAAAATGTTAGCTCAACTCGCTGTACTTAATCCCGAAGCTTTTACTAAAATTGTCGAAATAGCTAAACAAGCTTAACCAATTAGGGAGCTTTTAATCAGAGATAGTAACGGGTGATTATTGTTGCAGTTAAATTCTCCTTAATCCCCGTCAATACGTCTCTTATTGCTTATCAAACCAGAACAAATAATCAGGAGTTAATCTAAAAATGGCAACTTTAACTATTCCTTTACCAAAGTAACTAGCTAAAGCCGAATTAGTGTTAATAAGCTTAGGGAAGAACTTTCAACAATTGCTTTAGCTGAATTTGATACTCCAAATCGGTTTTTAACCATGAAAGCTCAGGGAAATCCCGAAGAAGGATTGAAAATTTTAGCTAAACTTGATACCTTAACCCGATAATCATTGGTAGCAGCTAAATTGTACCTAATTCCCGTGACTAACTCTCTTATTAATCATTTTATTTAGTAAATCTTTTCTCACATAAAAAGCCCTAGAAGTTGAACCATGTCCTTTACCTTTTGTTCTAGGTTGTACATATTTTCCTATAGTTCCACTCAGACTAGAAAACCCTTGATTAATTATTATTTCTCTGACTAATTCATAGTCTGCTTTTATTTGATTGTATATAACAGGGTCATCAAGATCAAACTCTGTAACAGAATCAAGTATTGACTGTTTTTCATCTTGACTGAACCAAATACGTGCGGGTATTAATATTCTGCTCATTTTATTTAATAAATGACTATTTTCAAAAGGATTATTTTTTATATTTTCTGGTTCAATCATGGTAATAGCCATTGTTTCTTTGACAGTTAATAAACCGTTTTTGAGATATTTAAGAGAACATACTTTTAATTCCCATGAACCAAAATCAGGTGACTGAGAAGAGTTAGCAGCAAGTCCTAAATAAGTTTCAATTACATGACCTACCCAACCCTTGTTGATATTGCCATTTTTGGCTCTTACTGTAACTCCTAATTGGTCAGCTAATAACCTTAAATCCTGTCCGATTAATTTCTCAATCAGTTTTTTTGCTTCTAAACGTTCCATTAGATACTAATAATTCGTAATAACTAATTCAGTCACAGTACCACGTTTATGGGCTTTACTGTTAATCATTCTAGTAGCTGGTATCCTGTGAATATTAAATTCTTGGTAAAGTTCATCGAAAAAATTATCCCAAGGATCTTCATTATGAGGATCTGAATTACTAAGCATCAAATTAATATTATACTCAGCGTTAAGCTGCTTATAAAAATTAGCTAAGCGTATTTGCTGAGTATCATCAAACACAAATTTTGAGTAAGAAGTAAAGTTAGACGTCTTATTTAAAGGACGATAAGGCGGATCTAAATACATAAAAGATTTATCTTTAATAAATTTGATACTTTCTGTAAAGTTGGCTAATTCAATATCAACATTTTGTAAAATAATTGAGATAGCAATCAGGTTGTCTTGATTGAGAATAGTTGGATTTTTATATCGTCCATAAGGTACATTAAACTCTCCACTTTTGTTGAGTCTAAATAAACCATTAAAACAAGTTTTATTCAGAAAGATTAACATAGCTGAACGTTTAACCCAAGACTCAGAAAAGTCTAAGTAATTAAAGTCTATTCTCTGTTGGTTGTAATTTTCTCGGATTTGATAATATAATTCTTGGCGTTTCTCTAGAGGTAGAGACTGATATTTAATAGCTAAATCAGCAAGTTGTTCTATGAGAGATTCTACTGATTTCTGAATTACTTTATAAGCTATGATAATTTCTGGATTAATATCCGCTAAATAAGCAGATTTGAGAGGATATTTTTGCACTAGATCAAAATAAACAGCACCTCCACCTAGAAAAGGTTCTAGATAACAAGTACATTCACCTTTTTTAAGAGATTCTGGGTATAATTGATTAAAAATACCCAATAATTGTTTTTTTCCCCCTGCCCATTTTAAAAATGGTTTAACTCGATGAGTAGTACTCATCTGTAGATTTTCTTTCATGATTTAAAGTTTTTATTATATGAAACTAGCCAAATTATTTTTGCTCATCTTGTTGGTTATAATATTGCTCAGAGTTAGTACAATACCTCTTAATGCTTCTACTCCCGTAATTAAAGGAGAAATCAGAGTAGGGGTCAAAAACAACTCCCGACCTCTAGCTTTTTTAGATGAGTCAGGAGAATTACAAGGACTAGAAATTGATATCGCCAAAAACCTGGCTAAAGAATTACTGCAAGACGAAACAGCTGTCACTTTTGTACCAGTTACTAATCAAGAACGTTTAGACGCATTACTGAATAATCAAGTAGATATAGTAATAGCTCGATTAACAGCCAATGCGGCACGTTCCCAATTAGTCAACTTTAGTACATATTATTATCTAGACGGAACAGGAGTAATTACGAAAGACCCCTCAATCAATAGCATACAGGATTTAAGCACAGCTAGAATAGCAGTTTTATCAGGCTCTGATAGTATTGAGATCATTAGGAGTAGATTACCTACAGCAGAATTAGTGGGGGTAGATTCCTATCAAGAAGCATATGAGTTACTAGAAGCTTCAGAAGCGATCGCCTTCGGAGCAGATCAAAGTATTTTAACGGGATGGGTACAAGAATACCCAGAATATAGACTAATAGCACAAAGTCTCTCAGGAGAACCTCTAGCCATAGCCATACCCAAAGGCTTACAATATGTTAGCTTGCACAATCAAATCAACAAGGCGATCGCCAAGTGGCGAGACTCGGGTTGGTTGAGAGAAAGAGCTAATTATTGGGGATTACCCTAAACTTAACATTAACTCAAGATTGATAAAGATGGAAAACTCAGCAGAAATTTTACCAGTGATTTACCTAGGAGTGTTACTCGCTATTTTAGGAGCGATCGCTTATTTTTTATTAACTCAGATTTGGCGAACCAGAAGAGTAGAAAGCACCTTTAGCAAACTACAGCAAAAACTCAAAGAAGGCAAAGGAACACCCCAAGAATACTATGAACTAGGGAGTCTATATCTAGACAAAAAACTTTATGTACAGTCAATTAACCTATTTCAAAAAGCCATTAAAGGGAGTCAAATAGAATCAGAAAACCTAGCCCTGATTTATAACGCCATGGGTTATGCTTATTTTGCTCAGGAACAATATGATATAGCTATCCGCAATTACAAAGACGCTATTAAATTGTATCCCGAGTACACGATCGCCCTCAATAATCTAGGTAACGCTTATGAGAAAAAACAACTCACCGCACAAGCATTAGCAACCTATGAACAGACATTGCAATATGATCCAGAAAACAAAATAGCCAAACGTCGTGTAGAATCTTTGCGCAAACGTGTAGTGACTTCCACAAATTTTACTAAATAATGAGAAATGTAACGAAATGCAAAGTATAATGAAAAAAAATTAGTAAATACAGAAAACTAAGAAAACCAATGCGAGTAGCAATCGCCGGAGCAGGTCTAGCAGGACTATCTTGTGCTAAATATCTAGTAGATGCGGGACATACCCCCATAGTCTTAGAAAGAAGAGACGTACTAGGAGGGAAAATAGCAGCGTGGAAAGATGAAGATGGAGACTGGTACGAAACAGGGTTACACATCTTCTTTGGAGCATATCCCAATATGTTGCAGTTGTTCAAAGAATTAGATATAGAAGACAGACTGCAATGGAAAGAACACACCATGATTTTTAATCAACCCGAGAAACCAGGGACATACTCTCGGTTTGACTTTCCCGATCTTCCCGCACCCATCAACGGAGTCATCGCGATTTTACGTAATAATGACCTCTTAACTTGGGGAGAAAAAATCCGCTTCGGTCTCGGTTTAATTCCGGCGATGTTGCGAGGACAAAAATACGTAGAAAAAATGGATCAATATTCTTGGTCAGAATGGATGGAAAAACAAAACATCCCCCCAAGAGTAGAAAAAGAAGTCTTTATCGCCATGTCAAAAGCCTTAAACTTCATTAATCCTAATGAAATCTCAGCGACAATCTTGTTAACAGCTTTAAATCGCTTTTTACAAGAGAAAAACGGCTCAAAAATGGCATTTTTAGACGGCTCACCCACAGAGAGACTTTGTCAACCCTTGGTAGAGTATATTACCTCTAGAGGAGGAGAAGTAAGATTAAACGCTCCCCTCAAAGAAATTTTACTCAACGAAGATAATAGCGTCAGAGGATTTCTACTCAGAGGCTTAAATGGCAATCCTGACGAGGTATTTACCGCTGATTTATACGTTTCAGCAATGCCAGTTGATCCTCTTAAAGTAATGTTACCCCAACCTTGGCGAGAATACGACTGCTTTAAAAAACTAGAAGGTTTAGAAGGAGTCCCCGTAATTAATCTACATCTATGGTTCGATCGCAAACTAACCGACATTGACCATTTATTATTCTCGCGTTCGGATTTACTCAGTGTCTATGCAGATATGAGTAATACCTGTAAAGAATACGCTAACCCCGATAAATCGATGTTAGAGTTAGTCTTAGCTCCTGCTCAGGAATGGATTACTAAATCAGATCAAGAGATTATCGACGCTACTATGGCGGAACTAGTGCAGTTATTCCCCCAACATTTCCAGGGAGAAACACCAGCACAACTGCTAAAATATCACGTAGTCAAAACGCCTCGCTCTGTTTATAAAGCAACACCAGGACGTCAAGCCTATCGCCCCTCTCAGAAAACAGCTATTAGTAACTTTTATCTGGCGGGAGACTATACTATGCAACAATATCTAGGAAGCATGGAAGGCGCGGTACTTTCTGGCAAACTAACAGCAAACGCGATCGCCGCCGACTTTCCCGTCCCTAAAACTAGTCCCCAACCAGAAACTAACCCAGAATCTGTTAAAGTTGGTGTTTAAAATTAGCTCAGACAATGGGAAAATGCTTACTAGACTAAGATTAAAATTTAGTCTGAATTGAATTGAATTGAATGACAGTTTTTCTCCTGCCGATGAATGCTGCAATTACCTAAACCTAAACAAAAAACCCCTAAAAACCTAGCTTCTGTTACAGAAGCCTACGAATACTGTCGTCAAATTACCGCGAAGTATTCCAAAACCTTTTACTTGGGCACTCTCTTAATGCCCAAACACAAACGAGAAGCAATCTGGGCGATATACGTCTGGTGTAGAAGAACCGATGAATTAGTGGATGGTCCTGAAGCTAGTCAAACTACTTTAGAAACCCTAGAAGTCTGGGAACATAATTTAGAGTCTATTTTCGCAGGTCATCCCTTAGCTGACCCCGATGTAGCCCTAGTAGATGCGATCGCCCGTTTTCCTGAAATAGATATAGCCCCCTTTCGGGATATGATCGCAGGACAAAGAATGGACCTCTATCGCAGTCGTTACGAGACTTTTGATGAACTGTATCTCTATTGTTATCGCGTCGCCGGAACAGTAGGTTTGATGTCTAGCTCTGTACTCGGTGTAGAAAAACAAGACTCTCAAACCCCCTGGACAACCAATGAGCTTAATTACATCCCCAAAGAAGAAGCCCTAGCTTTAGGAATCGCTAACCAGTTGACTAACATTCTGCGGGATGTGGGTGAGGATATCTCTAGGGGAAGGATTTATTTACCTCTAGAAGACTTGGAATTATTTAATTATACTGAAGAAGACCTCTATAATCACGTTATTGATGAGCGCTGGCAAGCCTTAATGAGCTTTGAAATTGACCGAGCACGTCAATATTATCAACAAGCAGAAAGAGGTATCCGCGCCCTATCTCGGGATTCTCGTTGGCCGGTTTGGTCAGCACTGATGCTTTATCAGGGAATCTTAGACGTGATCGAGGCTAATGGTTATGATGTATTTAATAAACGAGCTTTTGTGCCTACACCCCAAAAGATGCTCTATTTACCTATCTCTTGGTTACGGGCTCAAGCTCTATAGCGCTACTTGACAAGGGAATAGGGAATAGGGAATAGGGAATAGGCACTCAGGCATTCAGGCAAGAGGCAAGAGTAGTATTTTATATATAAATAATACCTCCTAGCACCTAACACCTAATACCTAAAAGCAAACCCAGAACCCCGAACTCTTTATATGGGTTTCACAACTTAAAAATGTACTAACATTAATGCGTATTGCTATATAATGTTAACTTTCAACGGTTAGAATGAGCGAAGAACAACTATCAGAAGCGGTAGCCACTGAATTAATGCGATCGCTATTACATAAGGAAGGCAACTGGGTTGACTGGGGTAAAACCTGTCAACGCCTCCAAAAGGCTGGTTATAATTCTCAAACTATTTTTGAAGCTACAGGCTTTCAAAGTAGTCAACAGAATTTAGTTATTGTGGCTGCACAGGTTTATGACAGTATTTATACTGAGGGAGCATCCGAAGATTTACTTAAGTATTGTCAAGGACCTTGCAGCGATGTTTTATATGAATTGCGTATTCTTAACCAGAAACAAAGACGGGAAGTAGCTGAATTGGCAATGAGCAAAAAATTAACAGCTGACAGCACTAAAGAAGTAGCCAAAGCTGTACAAGAAATGTCTCGCTTATCAGAATTACCCCCTGGTTTCTCTAATCATCCAGGAGACGCGATCGCCTATCAGTATTGGAAGCGTGCTCGGCAAAAAAAAGACCTGCAAGAACGCTCTAGACTAATCGCCCTAGGGTTAAAATTCGCCCATTCTGCTAGTGCTAGAAGCGCTATTGAACAGCTACTCAGTGATTTTACGATATCACCTAGAGTCACTGCTCCCCTTTTACCTCTCTATCGTTTAGAAGCAGAAGAAGAATTACCCCGTCTGATTCCCTTAGCAGGAACTTTACCCTTAACCCCAACTGCAGTAACTCAAGCACCCACTCTCACTCTTGAGAATACCTTCGCTTCGGTACAAATTACCGCAAATACTTATGTAGTACCTATTCCAGGTTGGCAAGCCATTCTTAAAGCTAAAGACCCCGTAGGCATTTTTGCGCAAAGCGACTTATTACCTCAAGTGGTTTCCCCTAAACCAGAAACCGTCTTAATCGTTATCGATCGCCATCTCACCACCTGGAATAATCAGAGTTATTTTCTCCTCTCCAAGGGCGAGACTGTAGAGGTACAATGGTCAGAAACAGAACCTGACCTAATCATACTCGGTCAAGTTATCTTGATTTTACGCCCCAAAAAGATCCTCGATGAAAATAATCTCATCGAACCCTGGCAAATGGACGACTAAAAAACCATGGAAAATTTCAACTGGACTAAACTACAAAATGGCTCTGATATTCGTGGTGTGGCTTTACCAGGAATACCCAACGAGTCAGTCAATCTTACCCCTACAGTAGCCAAAACCCTAGGTCAAGCCTTTAGCACCTGGTTAAGTCAAACCCTATCTCAACCTACCACCGCTTTAACCATTTCTCTAGGTAGAGATAGTCGTCTGTCAGGACCTCAACTCACCGAAGCAGTTACCGAAGGTATCACTAGTACAGGAGCAAATGTCCTTGACTTTGGGATAGCTTCTACTCCCGCGATGTTTATGAGCACCATTACCGCAGGTTTTAACTGTGATGGAGCAATCATGCTCACCGCTAGTCATCTACCCTTTAACCGTAACGGCTTAAAATTCTTTACCTCTTCAGGAGGATTAGACAAAGCCGATATCACCGCTATTCTGTCTTTGGCTGCTACTAATCAATTTAATAACTCTGATACCCCAGGAGTTGTGACAGTAAAAGACTTTATCTCCGTTTATGCTCAACAATTTGTTGACAAAATTCGCGCCTCAGTTAACCATCCCACCAACTATAACCAACCTCTCACAGGATTAAAAATTATCGTAGATGCGGGTAATGGTGCAGGTGGTTTTTATGTAGATAAAGTTTTACAACCTTTAGGAGCTGATACCACAGGAAGTCAATTTCTCGAACCTGACGGGAATTTCCCTAACCATATCCCTAATCCCGAAGATAAAGAAGCCATGGCTTCTATTTGTGCTGCAGTAACTAACAATCAAGCAGATTTGGGCATTATTTTTGATACCGATGTAGATAGAGCAGGTGCTGTAGATTCTCAGGGGAAAGAAATCAATAGAAACCGTTTAATAGCTTTGATAGGGGCGATCGTTTTAAGGGAACATCCTAACTCTACTATCGTTACAGATTCTATCAGCTCTGATGGGTTGACTCAGTTTATTACCGATTTAGGTGGTATCCACCATCGCTTTAAAAGAGGTTATAAAAACGTCATCAATGAAGCGATTAGATTAAATCAACAAGGTCAAGAATCTTGGTTAGCTATAGAAACATCAGGTCATGGAGCAATGCGCGAGAATTATTTTCTCGATGATGGAGCTTATTTAATGACCAAAGTATTAATTAAACTCGCTCAATTAAAGTTAGAAGATAAAGCTTTAGAGGATTTAATCTCTACTTTACAAGAACCCGTAGAAAGTGAAGAATTTCGTCTTAAAATTAATACCGAAGACTTTAAAAACTATGGGAATATGGTTATAGAAAAACTGCAAGAATTCGCCGAAAACCAAACCAATTGGCAAATAGTTCCTAATAATTATGAAGGTGTGCGCGTAGCTTGTCAATCTCCTTCTGAACAAGGTTGGTTTTTATTACGTTTATCTCTTCATGATCCAGTAATTCCTCTTAATATTGAAACCAATGTATCTGGAGGAGTAGCAAAAATCGCTACTAAACTTAAAGGGTTTTTTGAGTCTTATGAGTTATTAGATTTAAGCGCTTTTGAGAATATTTAAACAATCTAAATATTACTAACTTCTAAGGTAGGTAATCTTGGTAAAATAGCTATCTCGGTTAATACCCCTACTATAAAAGCGTGACGCCAAGAAGACCCATCTTGATTACCATTAGCTTTGTCATTTACGTATATTATAGAAATAACTTTAGTTTTTAGAGATTGTATGTCAATGCGATCGCCATTCGGGAAAGAGTATTATTTAACTCACTTTCCGCAGTTCAAGCAGTAGTATGAAGAGGAGTCAGAATTGCAGCAATTCAGAAGTGCTGAATATTTTTTTAAATACATAGTTTTTTCCTGTTTTTTCAGTAGAAGTACTTAAAATTTTTTCTAAACTCTATATTGATTGCCAAATGAATTAAAGTGTAATTAAAGCACACTAAGTATTAATTACTACCCCTCCTGACTACTTTCTCGCTTATTACAATTAGACGTGCGGAATGTAGGATTTAATCAAGTTTCGCAAGCCAAGAAAGCTTATCTACCTCAACTGATAAAGGATAGGTGTAAACTAAGATAAAATAATTTCTGACTCAAACATGGATAACTTGATTGTTGCAATTGATTTTTTCACTAAGACGCCATTACTAGCAACAGCAGCAGAAGGAGAAGCATCAGAAAATGGTGCTTTAGTTATCGCTGCGGTCTTGTTAAGTTTAGTATTTATCTACCTAGGGAGTAAAATAGGTGGAGAAATCTGCGCCAGAATCAATCTTCCTCCTGTTTTAGGAGAATTAGCAGGAGGGGTAGTCATCGGTGTTTCCCTCTTAAACTTGCTGGTTTTCCCCGAAACAGGTGCTACCCCTGAAACATCTGTACTGATGCGCATACTGTCGTTAACGGCAGATTTATCACCCGAAGCAGCTGAGTCAGTATTGGCAACCCAAAGCGAAGCTATTACTATACTCTCAGAACTAGGGGTAATTATACTACTATTTGAAATAGGATTAGAATCAGACCTAAAAGAATTACTCAAAGTAGGACCACAAGCAATAATAGTAGCGATCGTCGGTTTAGTTGCTCCCTTTGCTTTAGGTACTATAGGGTTATTGTATATCTTTAATTTACCAGCGATACCCGCTATTTTTGCAGGTACTGCTTTAACAGCTACTAGTATAGGCATTACAGCCAAAGTTTTAGCAGAAATAGGTTATCTCAATTCTAAAGAAGGACAAATAATTATTGGTGCTGCGGTACTAGATGATATTCTAGGGATAATATTACTAGCCATAGTAGCAAGTTTAGCCAAAACAGGAGAGATACAAGCAAGCAATATCATCTATCTGATTGTTAGTGCTGCAGTATTTTTAATAGGGGCAATTTTGCTAGGTCGGTTGTTAACTCCATTTTTTGTGGGTTTAGTAAGTGAGATGAAAACTCGTGGTCAACTACTGATTACGAGCTTAATTTTTGGGTTTTTACTATCTTATATCGCCAACGTTATTCAACTAGAAGCGATTCTAGGAGCATTTGCAGCAGGTTTAGTCTTAGCAGAAACCGAAAAACGAGAAGAATTAGAAGAGCAAATCATACCCATCGCTGATTTTTTCGTACCAATTTTCTTTGTTTGTGTAGGAGCAAAAACCAATCTCAGTGTCTTAAATCCAGGGATTCCAAGTAACCGTGAAGGTTTAATTATGGCTGCTTTTTTAGTTATCGTAGCGATTATCGGTAAAGTGGTAGCAGGGTTTGCCGTTTTTGGTCAAGAGAAGCTCAATAAACTAGCTATTGGGGTAGGAATTGTACCGAGAGGAGAAGTAGGGTTAGTATTCGCAGGAGTAGGAGCAGCGAGTGGAGCACTTTCACCTACTGTAGAGACAGCAATTATTATCATGGTAATCGTCACAACTTTTATCGCACCTCCTTTGTTAAGAGTGGTATTTAATCAATCAAGTTCTCAAAACAAAGAAAGCTTATCTACCTCAACTGATAAAGGATAGGTGTAAACTAAGATAAAATAATTTCTGACTCAAACATGGATAACTTGATTGTTGCAATTGATTTTTTCACTAAGACGCCATTACTAGCAACAGCAGCAGAAGGAGAAGCATCAGAAAATGGTGCTTTAGTTATCGCTGCGGTCTTGTTAAGTTTAGTATTTATCTACCTAGCGAGTAAAATAGGTGGAGAAATCTGCGCCAGAATAAACCTTCCTCCCGTTTTAGGAGAATTAGTAGGAGGGGTAGTAATAGGTGTATCATTGTTACACCTGGTGGTTTTTCCCGAAACAGGAGGTAACCCTGAAACATCTGTACTGATGCGCATACTGTCGTTAACAGCAGATTTGTCACCCGAAGCAGCTGAGTCAGTATTTGCAACTCAAAGCGAAGCCATTACCATACTCTCAGAACTAGGGGTAATTATACTACTATTTGAAATAGGATTAGAATCAGACCTGAAAGAATTAATCAGAGTAGGACCACAAGCAGCTATAGTAGCTGTTGTCGGGGTAGTTGCTCCCTTTGCTGCAGGTACTGCAGGATTAATCTATATATTCCATCTACCAGCGATACCCGCTATTTTTGCAGGTGCTGCTTTAACAGCTACTAGTATAGGGATTACAGCCAAAGTGCTAGCAGAAATAGGTTATCTCAGTTCCCAAGAAGGACAGATAATCATCGGTGCTGCGGTACTAGATGATATTCTAGGTATTATAGTCTTAGCGGTAGTAGCGAGTTTAGCCAAAACGGGAGAAATACAAGTGACTAATATCATTTATCTGATTGTTAGTGCTGCAACCTTTTTAGTAGGAGCAATTTTACTAGGTCGGTTGTTAACTCCGTTTTTTGTGGGTTTAGTAAGTGAAATGAAAACTCGTGGTCAATTACTGATTACGAGCTTAATTTTTGGGTTTTTACTATCTTATATCGCCAACGTTATTCAACTAGAAGCGATTCTAGGAGCATTTGCAGCGGGTTTAGTTTTAGCAGAAACCGAAAAACGAGAAGAATTAGAAGAGCAAATCATCCCCATCGCTGATTTTTTTGTACCAATTTTCTTTGTTTGTGTGGGAGCTAAAACCAATCTCAGTGTCTTAAATCCAGTAATTCCAAGTAACCGTGAAGGTTTAATTATCGCTGCTTTTTTAATTATTGTGGCGATTATCGGTAAAGTGATCGCAGGGTTTGCTATTTTTGGTCAAGAGAAAATTAATAAACTAGCTATTGGTGTCGGAATGGTCCCGAGAGGAGAAGTAGGGTTAGTATTCGCAGGAGTAGGAGCAGCGAGTGGAGCACTTTCACCCGCGGTAGATACAGCGATTATTGTCATGGTGATTGTCACCACTTTTGTCGCACCTCCTTTGTTAAGAGTGGTGTTTAATAAATCTAGTTCCGAAAGCAAAGAAGTCTTATCAACCTCAACTGATGAGTAAAGTTTAATAACTAATCTACTCCGTCTTTCCCAAGTTTGATAACCTTTGGGAAAGTTCGGGTAAATTTAAACTATAGTATTTTCAATAAAGTTAATTTTATAATCAAGAATCTAATGGTGTGAGGAGTAAAAATTGTGAAATCTCGTTGGTTATTACTGAGTTTGTTCGGTATTTTTTTAGGTTACGCTCCCGCTGATGCAGCTAAATTGCTCTCATGGCGTTTTGATACTAATCAAAATCAATTGACGATTAAAACGGATACAGGAGTACAACCCGTTGTTAAATTGATTCAAAATCCAACTCGTCTCGTTATCGATTTACCTGGAACAGTAGCAGATCTCTCCCAAGCTAATCAAATGGTAGGAGGAGCGATTAAATCCGTTAGGGTAGGACAATTTGAAGTCAATATAGCCCGTTTGGTGATTGAATTGGAGGAAGGTTATACCATTAATCCCGAAGAAGTAAAAATACGTGGGTTATCCTCTAGTCAGTGGGTTCTCGATGTACCTCAACCCGTGCAAATTACAGAGTCAACCCCTACTGTAACTAATCAAGAAGAGACAACAGAGACAAGTTTAACGGTAAATCCTGCTCCTGTAGATTTTGAGTCTAGAGATTTTCAGGTTACGCAAAATGGATTGTTTGTGCGTTTTGAGAAAAGAGAAGGAAGTCAAATTACGGTTAATCGTAGTAGAGATCGCCGTGAAATCACTATAGACTTAACTGGAGCTACTTTACCCCAAGATTTAGCTAATAGAGTAATTGAGCTGAATGAATATGATGTTAATCAAATCGAGTTTGTGCAAACCTCCGAGACAACAGCTCGTTTAATTCTCAAGGTTTCCGAAGATAGTCCAGATTGGCTCGCTTCTTACAGTAGATTAGGAGAAGGTGGATTAGTCTTGTTACCGAGGTCGAGAACTGCTAGATCTAGAGAAAGTGTCGTTACCGCGAGAACTAATCCAACCAGAAATAATTATACACCCCCAACGCCAACCCAGACTCAAACTCAAACCAGAGCAATAGTCCAAGGAGTGACTCTCGCTGCTAATAACTCGGAATTGATGATTAATAGCGACCAAAAAGTTGAAGCACAGGGGACTTGGCGCGCTAATGGAGTCTATGAAGTTCGCTTACGCAATGCTCAATTAGCTTCTGATTTTATTAATCCGCAGATGACCGCTAATAGTCCTATCTCCCGTTTACGAGTTTGGCAAGAAAGCGATGATACAGTAGTAGTTTTAGTACATCCTGCACTAGGAGTGCATCTAGATGGTAATATTGAACAACCTTCTGAGCAAATGTTAATACTCAGACTCAGGGAATTTAGTAGAGTTACTAGAGCGATTGATCCTGTACCCACTCCACCTAGTAATGACCCTCCTTTAGGGAGAGCTTGGGAAAGGGTTAATAATGGTCGTCAGACACCTAATGAGAAAATCGTAGTGGTTATCGATCCAGGACATGGTGGGAAAGATCCAGGAGCGATCGGGATTAATGGTGTTAGAGAAAAAGATCTCATTTTACCTATTTCTCAGGAAGTAGCCAGAATCTTGGAACAACAAGGGATACAAGTAATTATGACTCGCAATAATGACCAATACGTGAGTCTCCAAGATCGAGCGAGAATGGCTAATCGTGCTAACGCTGACTTGTTTATTAGTATTCACGCTAATTCTATGGGGATGAATCGTCCTGATGTGAATGGATTAGAGACTTATTATTTACAGGATGGTTTACGATTGGCTGAGTCTATCCATAATACTATTCTCAAAAACGTCGATGTGCGCAATCGTGGGGTGAGACGCGCTCGCTTTTATGTATTACGACATACTCAAATGCCCGCGGTTTTGGTGGAAATAGGCTTCTTAACTGGTAAGGAAGATGCAGCTAAATTAGCTAATGCAGCCTATCGTCAACAAATGGCAGAATCCATCGCCGCAGGTATTTTAAGTTATGTTCGTAGTAAAAAGTAAATATTTTGTTAATAAATTTATGTTACAAAAGATGAGCCAGAAAATTGGCGTTTTTGATAGTGGTGTGGGTGGATTGACTGTTTTAAGACAACTTTATCAACAACTTCCCCAAGAATCTATTCTCTATTTTGCTGATACAGCGAGACTTCCCTATGGTAATCGTTCCCAAGCAGAAATTTTACAATTTGTGCGTGAAATTCTCACTTGGATGAGTGCAGAACGAGTCAAAATGGTGATCATGGCTTGTAATACCAGTTCGGCTTTAGCTTTAGAAACGGTACGCTCTGAGTTTGATATACCCATTCTCGGGATTATTTTACCAGGTGCTCGTGCCGCGGTAAACATAGGAGAAAAAATAGGGGTGATCGCTACTCCTGCTACAGCTAATAGTGGTGCTTATAGTCAAGCTATACAAGAAATCAAACCTCATGCTACTGTATTAGAAGTGGGTTGTCCCCCTTTTGTCCCCTTAATCGAACAAAACCGAGTTTATCACCCCCATTCCCACAGAGTGGTAAAACATTATCTACAACCTTTATTAGCAGCAGAAATCGATACTCTGATTTATGGTTGTACCCATTATCGCCATTTAGAAAACGTGATCCTTGATATTATTCCCCCACATATTCAACTAGTCGATCCTGCTACTTATGTAGTTACAGCAGCGATGCGAGAATTAAAAATGTTGGGTTTAAAAAATTATCGCATTCCTGAGCCCACTCGTTTCTGTGTTAGTGGTTGTCCGAAACAATTCGCTATGTTATCTAAACAATGGTTGGGTTTTACTCCTCGGGTAGAAAAAATTTCTTTACCAGTTATCCCGGTAGATAGTCTTGCTAGAATAAGCAGAAATATTCCTACGTTTGGAGAGTAGAAAGTGACTAATCCTGGGAATAACTATTATCAAATTTTGGGACTTCATCCCTCTGCTTCTAATCTAGAAGTTCGTCGTCAATACCGCGAATTAAGTAAACAGTTTCACCCAGATACCACCACCTTACCTAAAGCGATCGCTAAAACTAAATTTCAAGAACTTAATCAAGCTTACGCAACCTTAAGCAACCCTGACAAACGCTCTCTCTATGACCTGCAGATTGGTTATTCCCGTTTGAACGTGATTCAAGCACCCCCTAGCTATAATCAGGATAATCACTCTGTCTATACCGGACCTAGCGATCGTCCTTTATCAGCTGGGGAAATTTTTGCTCTGTTTCTCTTGGTATCGACTTTTGTCGGTTGTTTACTCCTAGCTTTAGTCGTAGCTATAGTTAGGGGTGATAGTCTCAGTATAACTTAAGTTTGACTACCTAGTTGAGCTGTTTTAACGGTTATTTCTAAAGTGCGATCGCCTCGAATCACCGACAGTTTCAGGTTTTGATTAACTCCTGCAGCTTCTACCAAAGACTGTAATTGACTACCATCGGTAACAGGTTGACCATTAACCTTAGTAATCACATCACCCATCCGAATACCTGCAGTTTGCGCCGGAGTTGAGGGAAGAACTCTTACTACTAACACTCCTGGCACTTCAGGCATAAATAAAGGAGAATTAGGATCATTATTATTTTCTCTAGCTAATTCAGGAGTGAGAGTAATCATCTGTACACCGATATAGGGATGAGGTACTTCTTGACCTGTGGCTAAAATCTCTTGTAACTCTTTAGCCTTATTAATAGGTATAGCAAAGCCAATACCCATAGCATCAGCACGAATCGCTGTATTAATACCGATAACCTCTCCTTGATCGTTTAACAGTGGACCACCAGAATTACCAGGGTTAATCGCCGCATCGGTTTGTAAAAAGTCGATACGTTTATCAGGAATACCTACTTGAGCACTAGAACGAGATAAAGTACTAATAATCCCTAAAGTAACGGTGTTATTTAAACCCACAGGATTACCAACGGCGATCGCCCAGTCTCCTACCCTAACTTGATCAGAATCACCCAAAGGAGCGATGGGTAAATCATCTCCTGCAGGAGCAATTTGTACTACCGCTAAATCTGTAACCTCATCAGTACCTTTAACCGTTCCTTCAAAGCTTCGACCATCTTTAAGAGTAACGGTAACTTTTTCGGCATCGCTAACTACGTGAGCATTGGTTAAAATAATACCATCATTGCTGATAATAAAACCAGAACCCTGACCCACTATTTTCTCTTGTTGGGGAGGTGCGGCAAATTGTCCACCGAAAAAATCTCGGAAAAAGGGGTCTTCAAATAGAGGATTTAAACCTCTAGTTACTAGCTTTTCTGTATCTATACGCACTACCGCAGGACCTGTTTGAGCAACTGCATCAGCAACAAAACTATTAGCCGAAATAGGCGCTACCGCCACTTGAGTAGTTGACTCAGTAGGTACTAAAAACGTAGAATTAGGTACTGGATCAGCCAGAGATGCTAAAACTCTGACCCCACTCAATGAGATCGCACAACCTGCGATTAAGGCTACTATATGACTACTGGTTGGACGCCAAAACTTACGATCCTTCATATTCCTATTCATGGATAAATTAGACAATCTGACTCTATCTTACGCTATTGATTTTGGTACTAGTAATACGGTTATTTCCCGCTGGAATTCGGTTAACCAGCAACCAGAAATAATTACTTTACCGGGATTGTCTGGGAAATTAGCTGATAATCCGCCCATTATTCCTAGTCTAGTCTATGTACAAGACGCTCAAACACCCCAATTGTTCCTAGGACAACAGGTTAAAGATCAAGGGTTGGACTTGCGTCATTCACCTCGCTATTTTGCTGGTTTTAAACGGGGTATTGGTGCGAGTATCCAGGGGTTTTTACCTGAACTTGACTCGATACCCATTAGCTTTGAAAAGTTAGGTCAATGGTATCTCCAAGGGATTCTCGCTAATTTACAACAACAAACCCCAGAAAACCCCTCTTGTTTGGTATTAACCGTACCTGTGGATAGTTTTGAGAGTTACCGTCGTTGGTTGTCGGGTGTTTGTCAAACTTGGTCGGTAGAACAAATTAAAATTATTGATGAACCTACCGCAGCGGCTTTAGGTTACGGAGCAACCACAGAAGATCTGGTCTTAGTTATTGACTTTGGGGGGGGAACTGTTGATTTTTCCTTAGTTAAGTTGGATAATCCCCAAACTAATCAAGGTTTATTACTTAAATGGGGAAGTCAACTGATTAGTCAAAATACTCCGAAAAAAGCCAAACTAGCTAAGGTTTTGGCAAAAGCTGGTAAAAATCTCGGGGGAATCGACCTAGATAATTGGTTGGTTGATTACTTTGTCGAAAAACAAGGATTAACCTCTTCTTCTCTAGTTAATCGTCTCTGTGAAAGGTTAAAGATACAACTCTCTACTCAGGAAAACGCTACTGAGGTTTATTTTGATGACCAGAGTTTCACAACTTATGAACTGAGTTTAGATCAAGGTACTTTTAATCATATTCTGCAAGAACGAGAATTTTTTAGTCAGCTTGATGAGTTGTTGACTCAGGTTTTACAACAGGGAAAACGTAATGGTATTGACAAAGACAATATTGGTGCGGTTTTATTGGTAGGAGGAACAGTAAAAATACCCGCAGTGCAAAACTGGATTGCACAGTATTTTACACCCGCACAAATTCGCTGCGATCGCCCTCTAGAAGCTATTGCCCTAGGTGCTTTACAATTAACCCAAGGCAGAGAATTGCGCGATTTTCTCTATCATAGTTATGGTATCCGTTATTGGGATCGTCGTAAACAAGCTCATAATTGGCATGCTTTAATTAATAGTGGACAACCCTACCCTATGGATCAACCCTTAGAATTACTCCTGGGTGCTTCTTGGGACAATCAACCTAGTGTAGAATTGGTCATCGGGGAATTAGGGAGTGAAATTGGCGCTACTGAAGTATATTTCCAAGGCGATCGCCTGGTTACTCGTTCTCTAACTCCAGGTCAAACTCAGGTACAACCTCTCAATGACCAAGAGGGAGCAAAAACAATCGCACGTTTAGAACCTCCCGGTAATCCAGGCAGCGATCGCCTGAAAGTCTTATTCTGGGTTGATGAACAACGCTATCTACGGATTACTGTAGAAGATTTACTCACCGAAGCGGTACTCTTATCTAATCAAATTGTGGCTGAATTAAGATAAATGCTGAATATAGGCTAGAATAACCAAGAAGATTGACATAATTTGCTAATTATCTAGCCAAATATTCTTATGGTTTCAATTCTCGATCAAAAGCTGATTTCTAGGGCACAATACGCCAAAAAACTACGTCCTTTGATGCCAGCTGAAGCTTTCGAGCCTAGCAACAATAGCATCATTATTTTACTGATCAACGGGCTAATTTTACTCTTAGGTTGGGGAATCGCTGATAAACTAGACCAATGGTCATGGTATTGGCTGTGGCTTTATCTACCTATAATCCTAATCATGGCTAATGCTATACCAGTAATAGCATTTACTACACACGAAATTTTACACAGCAAAACGATTAAAAAATCCCCATTAAAACAAATCATCGCTTTTTTAGGCGTATCGATGCAGTGGGTGACTCCTACCTTCTGGAAAGCGGTACATAATCGAGAACATCATAACAAGACTAACTCCTTGAATGATCCTGATCGCAATTATTTAGCTTCTCAACCTCCTAGTTGGGCAAAATTTATCCAAAATCAGTTTATCCCTTCTGCTGAAGTTAATCGTTTACGGTTAATTTTGGGTATGGGTTTTGTGTGGACTGCTCATAATCTACGTAACTTTATTTCAGCCTTTTTTTATACAGATGGTTCAGCTGTTCACTCTCCTGCTCCTTTTACTCTGACTCCTAGGGAACGTCGTAAGGTCATTTGGGAATTATTGATAGTTATAGCAATCCATGGAGCGATTATCACTTATTTAGATTTTCATCCCCTTAAATTGTTTTTGGGCTATTTCTTACCCCTCTGGTTAGGTGATACTATCAAAATGTTCTATATCTACACCAATCATATGCTTTGTCAAATGACCGAAATCAATGACCCCCTGATTAACAGTGTGTCTTTAAAAATGCCCAAGTTCTTTGATTTATTACACGTCAATTTTTCCTACCACACAGAACACCACATTTTCCCCTTCATGAACTCTGACTATTACCCAATGCTGCAAGAGTTGATTCAAACCCACTACCCAGATAGAATCAACGTAATCGACGTAGGGGAAGTCTGGCGATTGATGTTAACTACTCCTCGTCATTATCAAGATAGTCATACTTTTACAGATTGGGATGGTCAAAAATCTGTACCCTGTCCTTTGACAAAATTATAAAAAATAAATGTACAGAGATTATCTGATTATTGGTGGTGGAATTAGTGGACTAATAGCAGCTAAAACCCTACACAATCAAGGAAAGACAGTAACTATCCTCGATAAAGGTAGAGGTATTGGTGGACGTCTAGCTACACGTAGATTAAATTATGATAATTCCCTGATAGGTGTAATCGACTATGGCGCACCTCATTTTACTGCTCAATCAGCCACCTTTCAGAATATAGTACAAGAATGGTTAGAAATTGGTTTAGTTAAAATCTGGTCAACTGGTTTTAATATGGACAACCAAACTTATTATTGTGGAGTAGAAAGTAATCGGGCGATCGCTAAATATCTAGCTCTTGATTTAGACGTACACACAAGTACTAGAGTTACCCATCTAGAATGGCGAGATACTCATTGGCAAGTATATACAGAAACAGGTAAAATCTTTACAGGTCAAAAGTTATTATTAACTCCTCCTGTACCGCAAACTCTAGCAATATTAGATGATTCTCAAATCTTACTAGAACCAGAAATTAGAGAAAAATTAAATCAAGTCAGCTATCATCCCTGTATCGCTATATTAGCTTTATTTTCCCAACCTAACCTGATTCCTTCACCAGGGGGATTATGGTTAGAGGGAAACCCCCTCAAGTGGATTAGTTGCAATCATCAAAAGGGAATTTCTCCTTCTGGTTATGGAGTGACTCTCTACGCTAGTTCAGAATATAGTCAAACTAATTGGGATAAAGATGATCATAGCATTGTGCAAGACTTGTTAGCTAGTGCTGCAACTTGGTTAAACTCTGAGATACTAACTTATCAAGTACACCGTTGGCGTTATAGTCAAGCTGATCAAGTCTATGGAGAACCCTATCTAGAGATTACTAAACCAGGTACATTGATTTTAGCAGGAGATGGTTTTCTTGGTTCTCACCTAGAAGATGCAGTCTTATCTGGTTTAGCTGCTGGAAATTATCTTAATTAATATAGTAATATATACTTATGTTAATTACCATTTTCGGCTAATAATTCTAATGACGTTACATTTTGCATCAACCCAGAAACAACAATATTCTCTACCAGTTTTAATTGGCTATTGGCTGGGTCCTGTATTCATCATTATTTGTCATCTGGGGGCGATTATACCCATATTTACTGGACTTTCACTAGGAGCATGGTTATGGGTTTTTTTCTTATACTTAATTAGGATGTTGGCTATTACAGCTTGCTATCATAGACTCTTAACTCATAAAGCCTATAAAACACCAGCTTGGGTAAAATGGATAGGTTGCTTAATAGCTTCATCAGCGGGACAAATGGGACCTAGTTGGTGGAAAGGACATCATGAAGATCACCATAATTACGTAGATCAAGTTGGTGATCCTCATTCATCGGTTCAAGGATTTATTTGGTCTCACATGGGTTGGTTATTATCTAATAATTTTATCCCCTCTAAATTACCTGCTGATGTTGAACAAGATCCTGTGCTAAAAATAATGGATCGTCTTCATTTTCTACCCTTACTTGGTTTAGGGTTAATCTCATTTATGATCGGGGGATTAGAGTATTTAGGGGCTTTTTTCTTAAGTACAACCATTTTATTTCATGGTGTTGCTTTAGTTAATTCTGTCTGTCATAAATTTGGTTCAACACCTTTTAAAACTGATGACTATAGTAAGAATAATTGGTGGGTAGCTGTTCTGACTTTAGGGGAAGGTTGGCATAATCTTCATCACGCTTTACCCTGGTCAGCTAATCAAGGTATAACTGTTAAAGATGGTCAAATTAAATATCTTTTTGATCCTACCTATCAATTTATCAGATTGCTGCAAGTAATGGGTATAGCTTCAGCACTAAAACTACCCTCTTCAGAAAAAGTCTTAGAAAATATCTAGGTCTTCAGTTGTCCACTCTTTCTCAAGAGTGGATTTTTTTTGACTACTAAGCTAAGTAACCATGTTCAGCTAAAAAAGAGAGATCAAGATCATCAACTGTAGGAGTTATCGCTAAACGATGCTGTAAAAAACGATTAACGTATTTACCAAGAATATCACTCTCAAGATTTACCCAATTACCAGGTTGAAGGTAATAAAGATTAGTTTGTTGATATGTATGGGGAATCACCGCTACAGTAAACCAATTGCCATCAGCATCACAATCGGCTATAGTCAAACTGATACCATTGACCGCTATACTGCCTTTACTGACTAAATAAGGAGCGATCGCACTTAACCACATATCCCGTAAACTCTCGGTTGAGGTAAAGGTCATTTCCCAAGCGTTAGATGTGTTGGTAACCTCTGCTAAACAACCTACACCATCCACATGACCTGTAACAAAATGTCCCCCGAGTTTACCACCTACACGTAAAGAAGTTTCTAAATTACTATATTTAGCGCTATTTTCTCTATATCCTAAAATACTGCGTTTAGTAGTTTCTGGTGAGACGCTAGCAATAAAACCATTACTAAGGATTTTTTCTGCTGTTAAACAAATACCATCTACGGCGACACTATCCCCTAAAACTAGGTCAGAGATTATGTTTCCTTGATGATTATCTATGGTTATTTGTAGATGATCCGAGTCTAAAAACACGATTTGACCTAAACTTTCCACTAATCCTGTAAACACGGCTATTTTTTGAGAGAATATAATAGTTAGAATATACTAGTTTAAAGGTAATCAAGAAACTATTGCTTGCTACAGCTAAGGTTAGTAAATGTGGGAAAGTAAACTATGATTGAGATGAAAGTTGCTGGAATTGCCTTAGATGCTGTTACCCGTAGTCCCATTGTACTATTAAAAGATAGCTTAGATCGTCGCGCTTTACCTATATATATAGGACAAGAACAAGCTAAGGCGATTATCGCTGCTTTAGAGGGACAAAAACCACCACGTCCCTTGACTCATGATTTAATGAATAATATCTTTGAAGCTTGGTCTCTAGAACTCTCTAAAATTATTATTCATTCTTTACAAGATAATACGTTTTACGCGGTTCTCTGTCTCCAACAAGGAGAGGTTAAAAAAGAAATCGATTGTCGTCCCAGTGATGCGATCGCCATAGCTTTACGTACAGATAGTCCAATTTGGGTAATGGAAGAGGTTGTCGCTGATGCGTCTATACCAGTAGATAGAGATGCAGATGAGGAAGAGAGAAAAGCATTTAAAGAGTTTCTCTCTAATTTGAGTCCCGAAGATTTAATTAAAAATAGGGGGGTTGAACCAAATAACGATAGCTAGTTAAATGAAATATAGACGTTTTGGACGTACCAATCTGGTTTTATCGGTGTTTTCCCTGGGAACAATGCGTTGTTTAGCTTCAGAAACTCAATTCCAACAAACCGTTAACGCAGCAATTGCTAAGGGAATTAACCACATTGAAACCGCTAGAGGTTATGGTAAAAGTGAGGAGTATTTAGGTAAAACTCTGAAAACTTTACCTAGAGATAAAATATACATTACTACTAAAATACCTCCGATTCCTGCCCCAGAAATGGCAACAGCGATCGCAGAGTCATTACAGCGATTGCAGTTAGACTATATAGATTGTCTAGCAATTCATGGAGTCAATACTCAAGAACATCTAGAATTAATAACTTCTAGGGATGGTTGTTTAAAACCGATTCAACAGGCGATCGCCGCAGGTAAAATTAGACATTTGGGTTTTTCTACCCATGGAAGTGTAGAGTTAATCACCGCTACCATCAATACCAATCTGTTTGCATTCGTTAATTTACATTACTATTATTTTTGGCAACGTAATCAAGCAATCATCGAACTAGCTAAAAGTAAAGACTTAGGAATATTTATTATTTCACCAGGGGATAAAGGAGGACGTCTCTATCAACCCTCTTCAACTCTCGTTAATCTCTGTAAACCATTTACCCCCCTAGAATTAAGTTATCGCTTCTTACTCAGTAATCCTGCTATTACTACTTTAAGTGTAGGACCTGCTAACCCTAGTGAGTTAGATAATCCCTTAACTGTCGCTAATCAGGATTATCCTCTTACTCCTGGGGAAAAAGAGATATTAGCAAAGCTAGACACTCATTTAAGACAAGAATTAGCTACAGATTATTGTTCTCAATGTTATCAATGTCTCCCTTGTCCAGAAACAATTAATATCCCAGAAATTCTGCGGTTACGCAATCTGGCTATTGGTTATGACATGACAGACTACGGTCAATATCGTTATGCTATGTTAGAAAACGCAGGTCACTGGTTTCCAGGTCAAAAAGGGAATCGTTGTACAAGTTGTGGAGATTGTCTCCCTCGTTGTCCAGAAAAACTCGATATTCCTAAACTGTTATTAGATACTCACAACCGTTTAAATGGTCCTAATCGTCGTCGTCTCTGGGAAGATTGAATTAAGTATGGTCAAAAAACTATTATTCATACTCACTATCATAGTTAGTTTTCCGAATCAAGTTGTGATAGCAGAAACTACAGAAAATATCTGTACTCTACCTTCTCTTACCACAGTTACAGAAACAGAGTATAGTTTTGCTAAGCTATGGTGGGGTAGGGAACAATTTGATCCCTTTAATGGTCAACTAATCCAAGGTTGGGTAATTAATACCGAGAATAACTCGATCGATTTAATTATTAACCGTCAACTCTGGACGCTTTTAGACTATATCAATCGTTATCGTTTAGTCAATCATATGGGGGCGATCGCTAGAGAATATCAATATAATCTCAGATTAATCAATCAACAACAGAAATGTTTAGCTTTTTATACTTGTGATTTTACTAGTGATCCTCATGATTGTGAGATTGACTTTGATATTAGAGAAATCAACAGTCTTGAGTTAGTTCGCTAAGGATAGTTTATCTAAGTTACAATGTATCTATATGGGTTTTAGGGCGAACGATGGGAATCGAACCCACGAATGGTGGAACCACAATCCACTGCCTTAACCACTTGGCTACGCTCGCCATTCATTAAACTAGATTAGCACAGAATATAAAATTATGCAAGGTTCACAATTAATTTTTAAAGGTGGTGTGATTACTCTAGGAATCTTAGGGGGATTGTTACTAGTGACCAATCCTGGACAAAAAAACTATGAAGATTATGCAGCTACTAGCTTAAGTACTTATCTGAAACAAGATTTTTGTCAAAAAGCCAATGGTCAAGGGGGAGACTTTTTAGTAACACAATGCAAATCTTTAGTAGATATAGCTCGTCCTCAACTAGACGAATTTATCGCTACTAAAACCGAAAGAAGTAATTTTTTCCTCTTTAGTATCTATGAAACTAATATCTCGCTTTTTGATCCTTTACCTAGCTATCGTTTTCAAACAGTAGGATTTTTGCAACAATTTTATACTTATAATCATGAAAAACTTTAGTTAGAATTGAATTAAATCTAGTTGAGAGAATCTCTATGAGTGAGTTAACCGAAACCCCAGAAAACCCGACGAGAACTCCTCCTTGGGGAACAGTCACTCTGTTAGAAGAAGGACCAAATTATCGGATTAATCGTATTGTTATTAACCCTGGTCACCACATTAGTACTCAAATGCACTATCATCGTAGTGAACATTGGATTGTTGTAGCGGGTACAGCTAAAGTTATTTGTAACCAGCAAGAAACCTTATTAATGCAAAAACAATCTACCTATGTTCCCATGAATACACCCCATCGGGTGGAAAATCCTGGAGTAATTCCCGTGGTGATGATTGAGGTACAAAATGGTGAATATCTTGGTGATGATGACATTATTCGTTTCGGTGATCAAGAACCAAGTGAAATACTTAAATAGTATTTAATAGCGGTTGCTCAGGGCGATCGCTATAGAAGTATAAATACTGAAAAAATCCCCCACACCCTACCTTAACCAGTAACTTGTGATAAAGATGCAAGATCTAAGTAAATGGTCGATTCAAGATTATCACCTGATGATAGACAGTGGAATTTTCAACAATCGGCGAGTAGAATTACTAGAAGGGGAAATAAGGGAAATGAGTCCTGAAAGCCCATTACATCGGTTTATTAACGATCAAATAGCGGAATATTTGCGAGAATTATTACGGGGTCAAGCCAAAGTTTTTGAAGCTCAGACAATTACACTTAATTACTCTGAACCTGAACCTGACCTAAGTATAGTTCGTCTTCCTAATAGCAATTATTTGACTCGACATCCCTACCCCGAGGATATTTACTGGTTAATAGAAATAGCTAATACTACTCTTGAACAAGATTTAGGGAGAAAGAAAAAAATCTATGCTAATGCAGGTATTAAGGAATATTGGCTAATTAATTTAATTACAAAAATAGTCATTGTGTTTAGAGAACCTTCAGAAGATGATTATAAAAACCAGTATAGGGTTACTGAAGGAACAATTTCCCCGATCGCTTTCCCCAATCTTGAGATTAAAGTAACGAGAATGATTAGCTCTTAAAAATTAATATTTTTTTTACTTTTGTTTACATAAAAATATGAAAGCAAAAAATGAGCTAAACTAAGAATAACAGAATTATTAGATAAGGATCTAAAAATGGTAGAACTAAAAGCTAAAATTACTCTAGACCAAAAAGGGGAACAAGCCTTTATCTCCATTAAACAATTACTAGTTAAATTAACCTGGACAGCTAGTGTAGATTTAGACTTAATGGCTTTTTATGAAGCTAAAGATGGTCGCACAGGTGGAGTAATTTCTGACAATTACCCTGGGGGCACTTTAGGTAACTTAAACGAATTTCCCTATATGCAGCTTAGTGGAGACGAAGGAGTAGGGGCCCAAGGAGGAGATAACGAAGAAGTAATCAGAATTAGTCGTCTTGATGATCTCGCCACTGTTTATATTTGCACCATTAACTATACCGACGCTATAGAAAAAAAAGAGTCATCCTTTAGTCAATACGACGGAGGAGTAATCGTTATTGATGAAAAAGGCGATAGTATAGCGATTCCCCTCAATTCAGACGAACCAGGTCACGTAGCAGTAATCGCTAAAATAGACAATACCAGTCCCATTGGGGCAAAATTAAGCAACGAAAACAGAATAATTAGTCTAGATACTTTTGCCGCGACTATACCAGGTTCACACGTAATTGTAGGTTAAAAATTATTATGGCAGAACTTAAAGCAAAAGTAACCCTTAAAAAAAAGGGAGAAGAAGCCTACTTATCCGTCAAACAACTAGTAGTCTCTCTAAAATGGACAGCTGCAATAGATTTAGACTTAATGGCTTTTTACCAAACCAAAGACGGTAAACAAGGTGCAGTTTTTTCTAGTAACTACGCAGGAGGAAATATGGGGAGTCTGAATAGTTTCCCCTATATCCAACTTAGCGAAGACTCAGGAGTAGGTGCACAAGCGGGAGAAAACCAAGAAATTATCCGCATCAGTAAACTAGATGACATGGCTCAAGTATATATCTGTGCCGTCAATTTTACCGACGCGGTCGCCAATCGTCCCCATTCCTTCGCTGAATACGATGCCCATGTCTTACTAGTGGACGATCGCGGTGAATCAGTAGCAGTCCCCCTAGACTCAACTACCCCAGGTACAGTAGCTATAATCGCTAAGATTGATAATACAGGTTTTATGGGTGCAAAACTAATTAATGAAAACCAGGTCTTAGATTTAAATAGTTTTCAGAATCAAATACCCGGTGCAAATACCCTCAAACTCTCTTCCAAAATAGTCCTCAACAAAAAAGGAGACTCAGTCCAACTTAAACCTAAAGTAGGCGGTAGTTTGGGAGAATTGTTAATTAACCTTAATTGGCATCAAACCAAAGTTACCTCACAACCGCAAGGAGGTTTGCTGAGCAAAATGTTTAGTACAGGTAACAATGAAACAGGAATTGACCTGGATTTAGGTTGCTTGTACGAACTAACTACAGGGGAAAAAGGAGCAATTCAAGCTTTAGGTAATTGTTTTGGAGACTTTGATCAACCTCCCTATATTTTACATTGTGGAGACGATCGCACAGGCTCATGGTCAGAAGGAGAAAACCTACGGATTAATGGGGAAAAAATAGCCCAAATTAAACGTATCTTGATTTATGCTTTCATCTATGAAGGTATCGCTAATTGGTCTCAAGCCGATGGAGTTTTTACTCTCAAACAACCAGGTAATCCCGAGATTATCGTTAATCTTGACGAACATCGTAATAATATCAGTATGTGCGCGATCGCCTTATTAGAAAACGTGGGTAACACTTTTAGTGTTCAGAAAGTCGTGCAATATTTTTCAGGTCATCCTGAAATGGATCGAGCCTTTAATTGGGGTTTAAAATGGACACCAGGTAGAAAGTAATCTAGATGCTAAAATTAAGCATTATTTAGCCTAATCGAGATAAAAATATGGAAACAATAGATAACTTTCGGGGTAGAGACTTACTGAGTATCGCTGATTTAACTAATCAAGAAATAGAACAACTACTAACCCTAGCTACCCAACTCAAAGACGGAAGCATCAAACCACAATGTCAAAAAGTTCTAGGGTTACTCTTCTATAAAGCTTCTACCCGTACCCGCGTTTCCTTTAGCGTAGCTATGTATCAACTTGGTGGACAAGTAATTGACCTTAACCCTAGTGTAACTCAAGTAGGTAGAGGAGAACCCATAGCAGATACCGCTAGAGTCTTAGATCGCTATCTCGATATACTCGCAGTTCGTACCTTTAACCAAGAAGACTTGGAAACCTTCGCTAATTATGCCAATATTCCTATAATTAATGCTCTCAGTGATTTAGAACATCCCTGTCAAATACTCGCTGATTTATTAACTATACAAGAATGTTTTGGCAGTTATAAGGGTTTAACCCTGAGTTATTTTGGTGATGGTAACAACGTTGCCCACTCCTTATTATTAGCAGGAGCGATCGTTGGTCTGAATGTACGTCTAGCTACCCCTAAAACCCATTTACCCGATCCTAATCTAGTCGCACAAGCAGAAAATCTCAAACAAAGTGGGACAGAAATTACCATCACCGAAGATCCCGAGATAGCAGTGAAAGGTGCTCACGTAATCTATACTGATGTGTGGGCGAGTATGGGACAAGAAGCAGACGCTCAAGCGAGAATACCTATTTTTAGTCCTTACCAGGTCAACGAAACCCTTTTAAGTCAAGCAGACTCAGAAGCGATAGTACTACATTGTCTCCCCGCCCATCGTGAAGAAGAAATTACCACAGGGGTATTAGAAGGTCAACAATCCCGAGTTTGGCAACAAGCAGAAAACCGTATGCACGCTCAAAAAGCCCTACTCTTAAGCTTGTTGGGTATTGATTGAGGGTATTTTCCACTCTTGTTAAAGGGTGGATTCTAACTCAATTCTATTGGTATCACCATGAAGTAGCGCTACCATCAAAGTCAAATATTCTCTTAACTGTCTAGTCATTAAGAAATTATCCCGCACAAATGCTTTAGCTTTTTTACCCATTTCCTCAATTTTATCGGGTTGTGGCAAGAGATAGCGCATACGTAATGCAGCACCTTCAGGGGTATTAACTAAAAAACCCGTATGATAGTCAATAACCTGCAACCTAATCCCACCTGTATTACCACCTATCACTGGTTTACCCTTCCACATTCCTTCGGTTACTGTTAAGCCAAAACCTTCTTTAGTGGATTTTTGCAAGATAATATCTGCGGCTCTTTGTAATGCGTTAATGGTTTTATGCGCATCAGGAGGGAGTAAGAGTATCTTAATATCAGGATCGTCTTGAGCTGCCATTTTTACCTCTTCAATAACGATTTTACCCTCAGGGTCATCTGTCGCAGTGCCACCAACCAAAACTAATTGTAAAGAAGGAACGTATTTAGTCGTTAGACGATAAGCACAAATAACCCCCACAGGATCTTTAAAGCGATCGAAACGAGATACTTGGACAATCAAAGGTCTTTTTCTATCTAAAGAAAAGCGATCGCAAACTTCCTCAATTTCCGCGGGAGCTAAATCAATATTTTTCTCACTTAAAGGGTCTATGCTGGGAGGGATAATATATTCTGGATGGGGTAAAGATCTAGCAAAAGCAGCCAGAGAAAAAATACTCGCGTCATAATCGGTTAAAAAAGGGCGGAGAAACTTCCATACAGGGCGATAGGGATGACTAGCATCAATATGACAACGCCAAATCCATTTACCCTTGCGTTGAGGACAATATTTGAGTAAAGGTGCCGGTTGGGGGTCATGAATAAAAACAAAATCAGCCCCTTCTAGTTTAGAACGCAATTGTTCTGCATTACTAGCATTTACTTCCTCATAGTGTTTTAATAAAGACTGACTAATCGGTACTTCGTCACCTTGTAAAGCATTGTGCATACTCTTAGTGCACTGGAAAAATCCATCATCACCCTTGATTACATCCCAAGAGACATTAAGATTTAACTCACGCATTAAGGGAACTAGTTTGGTCAGAATTTCAGCGACACCTCCTCCTACCGCGGTAGAATTAACGTGGACTATCTCTTTTCCTTGTAAAGGTTTAGCTAATTGTTGTAATTGGGTAACAACTTCTTCTCCTGCTAGTTGAGCATAGGTTTCCAATATATTCATACATTTACTCCAGGACAACATTTTTGAAAAATTACCGTTATTTGCTGACGCAATTCGGTTAAGGAACTAAAATAAGGATCAATACCTTCTAATTGGTTTAATAATTCCTCGTACAAACCATTAAAACTAACTAACCAATAACTAAAATCGTTTTTTTGTTCAGGTAAACGTCTGCGCGCGTCTATGAAGTGATAAAAAATGCTATTAGTTGATAAAGAAGGAATTAATTCTCCTAACTTAGCTGGATGGTCAATGCGCATACCCGTATCAAAAACCACAATTTGCGAGCGAATAAATTCAAAAGACTCGGTTGCTAACATCCAAGTTAGATATTCATTCTCGTCTAATCTTTCTTCGATCACTTCTAATAATTCTTGACGTAAAGCTTCGAGATTGGGATAAAAACTAGGGTCAAGCATAGCTAAACGTTCTGCTAGTTTATCATCATGTAAACCTCGTCGCGCCCAAGAAGCGAAATCATTATTATATTCCGTTTCCTCAAAACGAGGTTCTAATAAACTCCCCCAAAAATGATGATAAATACTATCTAGATTAATTGTTTCTAGAGTATCACGAAATTCTTTAAGGTTAATAGCCTTTTTACCTGTAGCGATCGCAATTAGAGCACAATCTTTAATAGCAAAAGGATCTACTGTTTCTTGGGGAGGTGTTGCAAGCATTTCGTTGGTTGCATTGGACATCAAGTTATCCTCCAAGTTTAGTTTTCTATCTGCAATATGATTAATATATCATTGATAATTAGAATAATTAGAATTAATTAATAATATATTTAGGTTGTGCAATATACTATGATTACTTATATAGGTGTTATAGCAGCTTTAAGCGCTGCTTTTCTTTGGGCTGCATCCTCCACTGTTTATAGCTTGTTAGGGTTAAAAATACCCCCGTTAAAACTTAATCTCTATAAAGGGTTAATCGCGATCGCCCTCATTTTAATTACTCTAGTAATCACCAATAATCTAGAATTGGCTGTAGAATTTTCAACCCTGGGTTGGTTAATTATTTCTGGTGTTATTGGAATCGGATTAGGAGATACAGCCTATTTTTTAGCACTGAAACACAATGGACCTCGCAAAACCCTACTATTAGAGACTCTCTCACCACCATTAGCAGGAGGTTTAGCCTGGCTATATTTAGGGGAAACGCTGACTATACGCGCTTGGTCTGGTATTATCTTAACCGTATTAGGAGTATGCTGGGTAATTAGTGAAAAAACCCAAGATAGCTATAATCCCCTGCAAAAACCAAAACTAGGTATTATGTGGGGTATTTTAGCTGCTATTTCTCAAGCAACCGCTGCGGTAATTTCTCGTTACGCATTAGTAGAGTCAGGAATTGCACCCTTAAACAGTACTTTAATCAGACTAATTGGTGGAACTATAATCATTGTTCCCTTATTACTGTTATTCTCTCCACCAAGGGTTAATATCAAACCAGAAACAACTACCAATCAAGGAAAAACATTTTTAATTTTAGTAGCTACCGCTTTTGCGAGTACTTATCTAGGAATTTGGTTACAACAAACCGCTTTAAAATATACTCCTACGGGAATAGCAACCACTCTCTTAGCCACTAGTCCTTTATTTATTCTACCTATAGCCAAAATCAGGGGGGAAAAAATCAGTTTTCGGGCTATTCTAGGTGTACTTATTGCGCTGGTTGGTATCGCTAATCTGGGATAATCTCTCCTTGAAACTGTTTAAGGATGTTTTCTACGGCTTTTTCTAATTGTTTCTCAGTAGGAGTTGAATTATCAATCACAGATTCAGTCAGAGATTCAGTCACAGTGGGTGGTTCTATTTTTGGGGTTTCAATGACTGTGGGTGGGGGTAAAGAGGGAAGAGGATTATTTTTTTTTTCTGATGGGGTGGAGATAACCTCCATGATGACTTTAACTTTACGTTGAAAGAGAGTAAAAAAAGCAGCTTCAAGGTTAGCTATTTTTCCCTGATGTAATTTAAGTAACTTTTCTGTGCTAATCCCTACACGAGCGATCGCCCCATCAAATTCGATTAATTTAGCTTGTTGTTGGAATAAAGCGCGAGTAGTTACAGGTTGAACAAGAGTAATGACTTGTTGCCAAATTTCTTGAGGAGATTGATACTCTACTACTGAGTTAGGTATTTCTTCCTCTTGGGACTTTTTTTGACTAGCATAACTCCTTGCTAAAGCATCTGCGCGCTCATTTCCTTCGTTTCCTTGATGTCCTCGTACGTGTTGCCAATTGATCTTTAATTTGCTATTAAGTAAGTCTAGGGGTTTCCATAAATCCTGATTAACTACGGGATTTTTACTACTAGTTATCCAACCGTTTTTTTTCCAACCTTTTAACCATTGGGTAAGACCTTTGATAACATATTGACTATCGGTATAGAGGGTAACCTCAGCGGTGTGGTTCTTTTTTTCTAGATACTCTAAAGCGCCGAGGGCTGCTGCTAATTCCATGCGTTGATTAGTAGTTTGTGATTCATGACCCCCACCTTCTTTGATAATTTTATCACCTGCATAAACCACATAAGCCCAACCTCCAGGTCCTGGATTACCTAAACAAGAACCATCGGTATAGATAGAGTCAATTTGATTACTTTTTGGGGCTGGGGGAGGAGAGTTAAGCGCTGGTGAAGTGTGAACAACTTCTGGTTGAGTTTGGGGTATTAATCCTAGCAAAGTTATTTCTAACCAAAGATGGGGTTGAGTGGTATTCTTAAGTTGTATCTCACTTTGTTTGAGATGTTGTTCACCTCTAAGTATGTCAGCTACCGTCCAATTTTGGGCTAGTTGACATAACTCTTGCCAAGTTTGGGAGGTAACCGTAACTAAGGCTTGATTTTGAGGAGAAGTTTTAGCAATCAAAAGATTAAGATAAAAACTAGCCAAATTTTGCAGAATAATTAGGGGTTCTCGTCCTCTATTGAGAATATTACGACATTTTTCGATAATTTTGACAGGTTCAGCCTCAGAAATTGCCTGTAATAATGCGATTAAATCCTGTTCTGAGGTAGCACCCACTAAATCCGAGATTCGCTCTGGGGTAATTTCACCATCTAATAAGCTAAGTTGATCTAATAAACTTTGTGCGTCTCTAAGTCCACCATTAGCTAGTTGCGCAATCAGGGTAATTCCCGCTAGATTAATCTTAATTTGTTCTTCGGTAGCGATGTATTCTAGATGTTTAATCATCGCTTCTAGGGGGATACGTCGATAATCAAAGCGTTGACAACGCGAAATAATTGTCGGTAAAACCCTCTGGGGGTCAGTAGTGGCTAAAATAAAGATTATCTGTGGGGGTGGTTCTTCTAGGGTTTTGAGTAAAGCGTTAAAGGCTGCTGTACTCAACATGTGACATTCATCAATCACATAGACTTTATAACGACATTGTACAGGTGCGAATTGGGAACGCTCGATAATTTCCCGAATGTTATCAACTCCTGTGTTAGAAGCTGCGTCAATTTCGATGACGTCTAAAGCCGAGCCACGGGCGATCGCCAGACAAGCTTCACATTCTCCACAGGGATCAGGAGTAGGTTGAGGACTATTTAAACAGTTGAGAGATTTTGCTAAAATTCTCGCACTTGAGGTTTTTCCTGTTCCCCTAGGACCTGTAAATAAATAAGCAGGGGCTATTTTTCCTAGGGTAATCCCGTTAGTTAGGGTAGCGGCGATCGCCTCTTGACCCACTAATTCAGCAAAAGTGCGAGGACGATATTTATGATGAAGGGGAGAATAGGACATTACATTTAAAGGTTAGAATAGAGGCAATATTGGGCATAACTCCATCTTGCCATCGAAAATTAATAATTTGAAGTTTACTAAGGAAATTTGACCATGCTCCGGCAAATCTGGCAATGGCTTAAGCGGTTTTTTCAGGGATTATTTGGCGTTAATAAGCAAAAAACTAAAAACAGGGATTCTCTACAACCGTTAAGCGATACAGATTATGAATTTTTATTTACACAATTGTTAGAGGGAGTAATCCGCGGTTGGGATCAAAAACGTGTACTCAAATTTTTTGAGCAATTAGAAGATCGCGCTACTCAATACGATTGGATTAATTGGTTAGAAGGATTTGGAGGGAAAGTTTTAGCGGGTAGTGCACCTAATCAGGAATTAGGGATTAGAATGATTCGTTTTGGTCAATTAACTGAGTTTTTACCTTCATTACGTCGTTTTGGTCAAGAGTCTTACGAACTTGGACAACAAATACTCAATAAACAGAAAAAAAGACAAATCTGGGAATATACAGCAGCTACTAGTGTCCCAGAAAAGCCGACTACAGAGGTAGAGACTCCTACCCCACCACAACAACCCGAAGAATTTAAACCTCTTACACCGGATCAATTATTAGCTCGTTTATATCAAGATCAACCCTTAGCTGAAGCTTTAGCTAAACAACTAGATTTAGAAGGAGGTACTCCAGAACAAATAGTTGCAGCTATGGTTAATCAAATGGTTCAGTTACAAAATAAATATAGTCAAGCTAAACAATCTCCTACAGAAAATGTTTGGTTAAAAAAAGCACTCGAACAATTTAACCAGGGTGATTTAGAAGGGGCTATCTCCTCTTGGGATCAAGCGCTTAAAATTAATCCTTATTCTCTAGATGCTTGGTATAATCGGGGTGGAGCTTTGAGTAATCTAGGCAGACATCAGGAAGCCTTAAACTGTTTTGAGAAGATTATCGAGATTAAACCCGATGACTATATGGCTTTGAATTCAATTGGTAATATCTTATATCGTCTAGAACGATGGGAAGACGCCCTTAACGCTTGGAATAAGTTAGTTACCGTGAAACCTGATTACTATCAAGGGTGGTACAATCGCGCCTGTGCTCTAGAACATTTACAAAAGTTACCCGAGGCGATCGCTAGTTACCAAAAAGCCCTAGAAATCAAACCTGATTTTTCCATGGCTGAATCTAGGTTAACTCAATTGAACAACTCACCAATATCTCAGACTGAATAGTTTTAGGTTTTAGGTGCGAGGAGATATTTTTTGTATATATAATACTACTTTGGTGTCTTTTTGCTTCTTAACAGCTAAACATCCTGAGATTATGACTAATTAATGAAACTCACCGAGATCCTCAATTGTATCCAGATTATCAGCGTTTTGATCTCGATCGCTTTGCTCCTAATCAAGAAGCAGACAAACAGGCTAACTTTGGCTATATTCCCTTTGGGGGAGGATTACGAGAATGTCTCGGTAAAGAATTCGCGCGTTTAGAGATGCGCGTGTTTGCAGCTATGTTAGTAGCTAATTACCAATGGGAATTATTACCTAATCAGGATTTGACCATGATTGGTATTCCTACCCCTCAACTAAAAGACGGTTTAAAGGTACGTTTTGTCTCTGTCTAGGGTAAAAACTTGGCTTTTATGTCTTGATTGGTGTATAATAATAGGTGTTCTCTCTGATAAGAATTATTAAACTGTTTCGAGCCATTCATAAATCTTGTCTAACTCCTGTAATGTAACCAATCCGTATTGCCAAAGTACCATAGGCAAAAAACCTGAGTTTTGTTCTACAGAACGTTCAGCCATGGAAATAGAGTTATGAGACAGGCATAGTTCTTGACTTAAGAACTCCAAGAAACGCGAGTATGTAAAGGGTGACATTGCCATAGTTATACCTCCTGGGTTTATGTGTTTAGTGCATCACCTGTTATTACCTCCCTAACCTTAGTATTGGGTTTAAAATTACTGAGAAAATCAACTTAATATTATTAAAGTTATTGAGAACTATAACGGGTTTTAGTCTGTTTCTGCTGGTTTATTGGTCATAGTGGGCAGAAGAGTTTTTTATTATACTCTAATTTGCTAAAAATGAGTATCTTAAGCGATCCCCAATTTAAATATTCTTAGAGAATATTATTCTAGCTCATGTTCTCAAGATAAACTTATTTTTGTAATATAGCTTAACTTTTTGGGGTAGAAGGGAGAATGTTAAGATAAGGGATAAATAATCGAGAAGAGAAAGTTATGGTCCCTATTAAGGATGAAAACCCTATTAAAATTACTCCCTATATCACTTATGCTCTGATTATTATTAATATTAGCGTTTTTATCTATCAATTAAGTCTATCAGAATACCAATTACAAGAATTATTTCAAAATTATGCAGTTATTCCCAGACAATTAACCGCTACTTTTGAGGGAGAGTTAACCTATGACAGTATCCCAGAGTTAGCAACCTTGATTACTTGTCAGTTTCTCCATGGTGGATTTTTACACGTTGGGTTTAATATGCTCTATCTATGGATCTTTGGTAATAATATCGAAGAAGAATTAGGACATATCAAGTTTTTATTATTTTATCTGACTTGTGGTGCTTTAGCTGCTTTAGCTCAATGGTTTTTTGCTTCAAGTTCGACTATTCCTAGTATAGGTGCTAGTGGAGCGATCGCGGGGGTAATGGGAGCGTATATTCTCAGGTTTCCCACAGCAGAAATTTTACTGATTTTACCCCTAGGGTTTATTTTCATACCTTTAAGAATACCTGCTTATGCTTTTTTAGGATTTTGGTTTTTACAACAAGCTTTTAACGGGATACTTTCTCTAGACGCTAATATGAATATTGGTATGGAAGGAGGTGGAATAGCTTACTGGGCTCACGCTGGAGGGTTTATTGTTGGTATAATTCTTGCACCTATATTGGGATTATTTCGCCGTAAACCCTAGGTAAAGGTGAGTTCGGTTAGCATGAAAACAATCAGATGGAATCTCACCAAAAATCAAAAACTACAATCTGAGAGGGGGATTACCTTTGAAGTAATCTTGGATGCTATTAAAGAGGGTCATTTGTTAGATGACTATGAACATCCCGATAAAGTAAGATATGCTAATCAGCGGATTTTAGTCGTAAAAATAGAAAATTATGCTTATTTAGTACCCTATGTAGAAACTGAACTTGAGATTTTTTTGAAAACAATTATTCCATCTCGAAAAGCTACAAAAAAATATATCTTGAATGAAGACTAGTTATGAATGAGAATGAATTAGATAAATACGAGCAAGAGATATTAGATTCCTTTGAAAGAGAAGAATGGGTAGCAGTAGCAAATAAAAAACGCTTAGAAGAGATACAGCTTTATGCTAAAAATGCTCTGAGTCAAGAAGATAAGCTAATAACACTGAGAATCTCTTCACCCGATTGGGAAGGAATCCAAGCAAAAGCAAAAGAGGAGGGAATACCTTCCCTAACTTTAATTTCCAGTATTCTTCATAAGTACGCTACAGGGAAACTTATCGAGGTTAGGGAGTAGCTTAGGTAAAATGATCCTTTTCTACTTGATTAATAAAATATTGTACCCCTTCGGTGACTACTTGACGTAAATTAACCACTGGTTGAGCAAAAGGGGGGATTTTCTCAGAAAGTCCTAATAAATCAGCGGTAACTAAAACTTGTCCATCACAATAATTACCCGCGCCGATACCAATAGTAGGGATAGAGACGCTTTCGGTAATTTTAGCGGCTAGGGTAGCGGGAATATGTTCTAAGACAAGAGCAAAAGCTCCCGCTTCAGCGAGATTAATAGCTTCTTGTAAGATTTTATCTTGTTCTTGAGGGGTTTTTCCCTGTTGAAGATAACCCAATTGATGTACAGATTGGGGAGTTAAACCCACGTGTCCCATCACAGGAATACCTATAGTAGTTAAGTGGGTGACGGTAGAGGCGATCGCCGGGTATCCTCCCTCTAATTTTACCGCAGCGACTCCCGCTTCTTTAAGGAGACGACCCGCGGAGTGTACAGCTTGTGTAATACTTTCTTGATAGCTTAAAAAAGGTAAGTCACAAACCACGAGAGCATTTTTCACCCCACGAGATACAGCGCTAGCGTGGTGGATCATTTCTTCGAGAGTCAGAGGTAGAGTATTAGCATAGCCCAAAGCTACCATGGCGAGGGAATCTCCCACTAAAACCACATCTACACCCGCTTCATCGAGTAATTGAGCGATCGCATAATCCCAAGCAGTCAAAGCGACAATGGGGCGTTTTTGTTGTTTCCATTTAATTAGCTGTCGGGTTGTGACTACCATAATTTAAGTTCTCACTGCTTCTAGGATACGAGAATAATAGAACTTGGTACTAGTCATTCCTGTTCTTTTAATGGTAAACCCGTTATTTGAGAGTATTTTAATCATATCAGCTTCTTTGTGTTGATAAGCGCGGGTAGTTTTACTAGGTCCGGGGAAAAACTCACCAATTTTCTTTAACATACTCAAAACAAAGGTTTTCGGAGCAAAACTCACAATCACACGAGATTCTGCTAGAGATGCTAAATGTAGTACCATTTGTTCCATATCCCAATCCGGGTAATGAATCAACACATCTAAACAGATAACGGTGTGATATTTACCTGTGAGATTCTCCAAATCACTAACGCTAAAAGATAAATTACTAGTATCCTCTAATAACCTTTCAGCGTTGGTTTGTGCTTCGGTGATCATGTTTTCAGAGATATCACTAGCGAAGACTTGCGCACCCATTTGAGCCAGAGGGATACTTAAGCTACCTACACCACAACCCGCGTCACAAAAGCTTAAACCTGTTAAGTCTCCATCGGCTTTTAGCCATTTTAAAACAGTATCGATGGTTTGTTGATGTCCTACTCTAATATTTTTTTGGACTTTATTAACTTCCCCATCGCCATAAATGCGTTTCCAGCGGTCAAATCCTGCTGTATTGAAGTATTCTTTTACTATGGTTTTATCGTTGAGATTGAAATTCATTGCTTAAGTCAAGAGTAGTAATAATTATCTACTGTATCAGTTGATCGAGACGTGCTAAGACTTCTTGAGAGTGAATCGCGGGATTTACTCCTAGGAAAATCTCTCTGATTATACCTTCGGTATCGATTAAAAAAGTATGGCGTAGTGACATAATCCCTAACCATGAGCCATATGTTTTGCTCACCTCTCCCGTGGTATCAGCTAAAAGGGGGAATTTTAAACCTTCGGAGTCGCAGAATTGAGCGTGAGAATCTACATCATCAGCGCTGACTCCTAGAATTTCTACGTTACGTTGTTGATATTGGGGTAAATCTTGTTGAAAGCGACGCGCTTCGAGGGTACAACCAGAGGTAAAGTCTTGAGGATAAAAATATAAGACTACCCATTTACCACGATAATCAGAAAGAGAAATTTCTCCATCTCCTGTATTCGTAGGAAGGGTAAATAGGGGTGCAGGTTGATTTAATTCGGGTTGTTTTCCACCTAATGCTAAAGCTGGTGGAGTTAAACTCAATAAGAGAATTAGGACAAGCAGAAAAACACGTTTCATGGTTTATTTTAGATATATTCGCTGATATCTTCTTTACAGTCATCCGCTAGATAAGACAGAGATCTAAATCTCAAACCCACTAACTGCTCATAAAGAGGATTGAGTTTACACAAAGGAGGTATATGGACAATTTTACGCTTAAATAGCACAATATCTCTTTCAAAGGGACATTGGGGGGGAATCATTTTACAGAGAAATTTTGCTAAACGAGGATCTTCTATTTCTAAACCATCTAACCAGTGTTTCACTGGTTTTAATAAATCAGGGTGGGGTAATTCTTGGGGGGTGTCTGCGTCATGAATAGTTATGTCTAGAGATAGTAACGCTTCTACGCTTAACCCTAAAGCTTCGCTAAATTCTTGTAAGACTTTTGCTTCTGGTATAGAATAGACTCCATCAGCTAAAGCTACTAAAACTGCTGTTCTGAGAAAGTTTTCTTTGGTTTTTTTATCTTCTCCGAGTGCGTTAGCTAATTCAGTTGGGGTGATTGATTTAAATTCTACTATTTGGGCTTCCGATAGGGCTAATTCTTCGGTAATTTTAGCTATCACTTCTTGTTCTTCTGTTGTATATACACCATCAGCCCAAGCAATTGTGAGTAATCCTCTTAACCAAGCGATAATCTGATTGTCGTTAACTGATTGAACCATATTTTTTTAATTAGTATTTTCTTTACCAAAGCGATAACCTCTACCATAGACGGTATGGATTAGTTGAGTTTCGCCTCTGGTTTCTATTTTACGACGTAATAAACGAATTAAAGCAGCTAAAACATTACTGTTAGGTTTTTCTTCACTTGACCACAAGTACTGATAAATTTGTTCATGGGTTAATAATTGCTCGGGATGATTGAGAAAATAGATGAGTAGTTTGATTTCTTTTTCCGAGAGTTTAATCATTCTTTTACCACGGTAAGCTAATTGATTATCAGTATCTAGTTCTAAATCTTGGTATTTTAATCTAGTAATTGGGGGTGTAGCTTCAAATTGTCCTCTTCTGAGTAATGCTCTGACTCTAGCCAATAATTCGGGTAATTCAAAGGGTTTGAGTAAGTAATCATCTGCTCCTGCGTCTAATCCTGTGACGCGATCGCCTAGGGTATCTTTAGCGGTAAGCAACAATACTGGGGTGATCTGTTGTTGTTTTCTAATCGCTTGGGTAATTTCAATCCCTGAATGGTAGGGTAACATCCAATCGAGAATCAAGAGGTCATATTGTTGAGTTTGGGCTAATTCTAAACCTTTTTGTCCATTATCGGCTATTTCGACTTGATATCCTTCTTTACTTAAGACTTGACTTAGGGGGGTGGTTAATTCTGGTTCGTCATCTACTAGAAGAATGCGCATAGGTCTTATGATATTTAGATACGTTTTAAAAGTTTATTTTATGCTTACTGTAGCTTTACCTAAAGGTGCGCTCTTGTCTGATAGTATTAAACTTTTTCAGTCTGTTGGACTGGATTTTAGTGCTTTTTTAGATAGTAATAACCGTCAATTACAAATTACTGATCCCACCGGATGCGCGATCGCTCTGTTAGTACGTGCTCAAGATGTACCTGTTTATGTAGAATATGGTCAAGCGCAATTGGGTATAGTTGGTGATGATGTCCTCAGAGAGAAAAAACCTCAAGTTGCTAAATTACTGGATTTGGGTTTTGGTTACTGTAGAATGTCTGTAGCTGTCCCTAGTACTAGTACTTATCGTCGCGCTGTAGAATTACCTCCCCATGGGAGAGTCGCTTCTAAATACGTTAACTCAGCTAAGGATTTTTTTCATCAAATCGATTTACCTGTAGAAATTGTTCCTTTATCGGGTTCGGTGGAATTAGGACCAATTACGGGTATGTCAGAGGCGATCGTTGATTTAGTTTCTACCGGACGCACTCTTAAGGAAAATGGACTAGTAGAAATCGATATTCTCTATGAAAGTACCGCTAGACTTATCGCTCATCCTCTGAGTTACCGTATTAATCAGGATAATTTAACTACTTGGGTAGAGAAGTTAAGTTATGTTAAGATTAATTAATATTAACTAGTAACTAAGTCTATTCTATGGCTGTCTTATCCAATCAAAAGCCGTCTCTTTTACCCAATGATTGGGGATTACTTTTAAAATTAGTACCCTATCTACGTCCTCATCAAGGTATCTTCATCTTGACAATTATTTTGTTGATTCCCATCGCTATAGCGGGTGTGATGCAACCCTTAATAGTCGGTCAAGCAATTTCTCTGTTACAGGGTGAGGATACCTGGAGGATATTAGATGGGAAAAACCTAACTGATGGGGTAAGTCTGCTGATTATGTTGTTGTTATGTACCCTGGGAATTCGTTTGAGTTTATTATCTTTTCAGGGGTATCTGGTGCAAAAAATTGGACAAGAAATAACCGCAGGAGTACGTCAAGATTTATTTATTCATGTTACTTCCCTAGCAACTAGGTTTTTTGATGGTACACCAGTAGGAAGATTAGTAACTCGGTTAACTAGTGATGTAGAAGCTTTAGGTAATGTTTTCGCTAGTGGTGCGATTGGCATTTTTAGCGACACCATCTATATGTTGGTGATTATTGTCACTATCTTTAGTATAGAATGGCGTTTGGCGATCGTCCTAGTGTTAATGTTAATACCTGTAATAGGACTTATGCTCTACTTTCAAAAACGTTATCGTCAAGCTAATTATCGCTCTCGGGAAGAACTATCTAAACTAAACTCTATGCTACAAGAAAACGTGCTGGGGATTAGTATAGTACAGTTATTCGGACGAGAAGAATATAATAGTAAGATGTTTGCTAGAATCAACGATCGCTATCGTCAGGAAATAGATAAAACTATTGTTAGTGATTCGGCAGTCTCAGCAACTTTAGAATGGATCTCATTAATAGCGATTGGAGGGGTTTTAGGTGCAGGAGGTTGGTTAGTCTTTAAAAATAATCTCGATTTAGGGATGTTATCAGCTTTTATGCTCTTATCTCAGCGCTTTTTTGAACCTTTAAGACAGTTCGCTGATAAGTTTACCATGTTCCAAGCGGGATTTACAGCGATCGAAAGAATTACCGAATTAATGGATGAAGAGATCGAAATTCAAGACTTAGCTAGTCATCATCTCAAGAATTTACCACCAATAGAGCATGATTCTACTAACTTAGGAGAGATTCGCTTTGACCATGTTTGGTTTGGTTATAAACCTTCAGAATACGTTCTCAAAGACCTTAATTTTACCATTAAGTCAGGGGAAAAAGTAGCTTTAGTAGGTCCTACTGGTGCGGGGAAAAGTTCGATTATTCGGTTACTCTGTCGTCTTTATGAACCTACTCGGGGTAATATCTATTTAGATGGTATTGATATTCGTGAACTTCCCCAAGCAGAATTAAGACGTTATATAGGAGTAATTCTGCAAGAGAGTTTTATCTTCGCGGGTGATGTTCAAGAAAATATTGCTCTTGGTGAGGATTTTACCCCAGAAGAAATCGTTACCGCGGCTAAATTAACCAATATTGAACCCTTTATCGAACAACTACCCCAAGGTTATCATACCGAATTAAGGGAAAGGGGAACTAACCTTTCGGGAGGACAAAAACAACTCCTTGCTTTTGCTAGGGTAGCGATTCGTAACCCGAGAGTCTTAGTCTTAGATGAGGCTACCTCTAGTTTAGACGTAGTTACAGAAAGACAAGTACAATCGGCTTTAGATAAGTTATTAATTAGACGTACAGCGATTATTATCGCCCACCGACTTTCTACTGTGCGTAACGTGGATAAAATTTTAGTCCTCAAAAAAGGAGAGATTATCGAATCTGGTAATCATGAACAACTTTTAGCTCATGACGGATTATACGCTAATCTCTACCGTTTACAGGAGTTAAATGTTTAGAGTTCGAGGTTTCTAGGGAGGAGTTAATTAGCCTCTTGCCTCTTGCCTCTTGTGAAAGCTTATCACCACAAGTACACCGAGAGCCGCTAAATGTTTAGGTGTTGGCTTTAATTTGAGCTAATAACTCTTCTAGAGTAGTAGCTGGTTTTTGACAAGCTAACCCTTGACAGACTATACCCACAGCATCTTCTGGTAAATCAGATTTGAGTAAAAAGGTGCTAGTTGGAAAATATTGGGGGATTAACTCTTCTAAATTACTAGCTGTAGTTCTGACGCTGATTGGCTGTAAATACCAGTATAAACCAGTCACTAAACTAGGACAAGTTTGAGGATATTTCTGTAAGATATTGCCAAAAGTGCTTATAATGGCTTGTGCTTTATCGAGATATTCTAGTTCATCGGTTAATAGACTCAGACGCACTAGGTTAGCTACAGCGACACCATTAGCCGAGGGAGTAGCGTTATCGTTGTAACTACGTTCACGTAAGGGTAGGGTATCACTATCATCAGAGCCATTATTATAATAACCTCCTCCCTCTGTGCACCAGAAGAGGTTATCTAATTCTTGTTGTACATTTAAAGCTGTGGTTAACCATTGGGTTTGTTTGGGGTTAGCTGCGTGTAAATCTAGCAATGCTTTAATAAAGAAGGTATAGTCTTCTGATTGAGCTAGTACCGATGCTTCACCATCATAGTTTAACCTGTAAAAACGTCCCTCAACCCATTGATTATTGAGGATAAATTCGGTAGCATCTATAGCTAATTCCCCATAACTAGGTTCAGCAAAAACAGCAGAAGCTCTAGCTAAACCAGAAATCATTAAACTATTCCAGGCTACGATCATTTTAGTGTCAGTAACCGCGGGTATGCGTCCTTCCCAACTAAGGAATTTGGCTTCTTGGTTATTACGCGCTGGAGGGAATGAGGTTAATTCTTCCTTACTACGTCCATAACGAGCTACAAATAGTTTAGCGAGAATATCTTCTATATGGGATGATAGTTGATGATTTTGTCTTCTTTGCAGTACATTTGCTCCTTCAAAGTTACCCTCGGGAGTAACAGTAAATTCTGCAGCTAGATGGTTGAGTTCATAAGTACTGAGTAAGTTCTGTAACTCTTCATAGCTCCAAACGTAAAATGCTCCTTCTTCTGGCTCTGTTGCTTGGGGATTGAGGAAACTATCGGCGTCTTGAGCTGCATAAAAATAACCTTCTGGTGCAGTCATTTCTCGTTTTAACCATTCTACAGTCAGGGCGATCGCTCTTGGGAAAGATGGCTCAGTAGCACCCGCACTCCAGAGGTTGGCGAGATATTCCACAATTAAGCCGTTATCATAGAGCATTTTTTCAAAGTGGGGGACAGTCCAGGTAGCATCTACGGTATAACGGTGAAATCCTCCTGCTACGTGGTCAAAGATACCCCCTAAAGCCAAGTCTTTACCCCTTTGAATGGCTATTTCGTCTCGTTTGTAACGAGAGTTGAACTGTAGGTTACTTCCTCTGAGTGCTAAATCTGCGTAGGGAATCATGGGAAAGCTAGGGTTACCTAGGGTATTGGCAGAAATAACCCCTATATTAGTTTCTATGCCTTTAGCTAGTAATTCTTTAGTAATTATATCGGTGGCATTACCTGTAGTAATCAGATTAGCTTGTTCTAAACCTCCTTTGATTTGTGCTTTGATTCCTTGAAGTTTCTCTTTTTCTTGGTCGTAGAACCGACGTAAGGAGGATAAGACGTCTAAAAAACCTGGACGTCCATAACGTGGCTCTATGGGGAAATAAGTGCCACCATAGAAGGGAATTAAATCATCAGGAGTGAGGAAAATATTAAGGGGCCAACCGCCTTGCCCTGTAATCATTTGTAATGCTTGCATATAGATGCTATCTATATCTGGTCTTTCTTCTCTATCTACTTTGATGGGGAGAAAGTTAGTATTGAGATAATCGGCGATCGCCTGATTGGAGAAAGCTTCACCTTCCATGACGGTACACCAGTGACAGCTAGAATAACCTATGGAGAGAAAAATGGGTTTATCTTGTTCTTTAGCGAGATTGAGAGCTTCTTCACACCAATACCACCAACTAATGGGGTTTTCGGCGTGTTTGCGCAGATATAAACTTTTAACTTGGGCTAATTTGTTGGACATATTCAAAACAATTATGATAATTTTTGCAAGTAAGCTCGAATCAAACCAATCACCACTGCGGGTGATTCTAACTGAGGAGTCAATCCCACATCTTCTAATTCTTGAAAATATTTAATCGCTGCGGGGTTAAGTGCTGCTAGACGTCTCCCTATATCTGGTCCGGTAAATTGGGATTTTTGACCCCAAATAATAGCGGTGGGGGTGGTTAATTGGGTGATATATTGAGCTAAATCAAAACAGATGTCCCCTCGCACAAAAGAAAGAGCGGCGTATTCTGCGTTAGGCTGAGTAGCTGAGGCTAAATAAGCTTGCACTATTTCCGGATAAATGCGCTCAGGTCGCGCAAATTGTCGGGTTTGCAGGAAATTTTGGATACCGTTATAACTGGCTACTCCTAGGTTATAAATGAATTTATCGAGAACTGGAGTACTAACTAGTTGAGCAAAAAAACTACGACTATAGTTTTCCCCAAAGTCTGATAAACCTGCGGGTGTGGTTAAGATTAAGCATTTAAATAATTCCGGACGAGCGATCGCTACTCTAACGGTTAATGCTGCTGTTAAGGATGACGCGATTACAGGGGTAGGTTCACTACAGGTTTGTTCTAAAAATTCTGTGATACTCTTGATATAATCTTCAGGATAATAATCTTTTTCGGGGTGTTCTGATCTTCCCCAACCGATTAAATCTGGGGCGATCACCTGATAATCACTAGCAAAAGCGGGGTAAACCTTTGACCATTCGTAAGCCGAAGATCCACCCCCAAAACCATGGAGAAAGACTAGTTTCTTATTTGTTTCTGATTGCCAATCTTGCCAAGGTTGCCCTTTTGTACTATAATAAACCATAGTACCTAGACTAGTTACTACAGAATTTTGTTCTACGCCAATTGGTTCGATCATAGTTGTCCTAGAATTCTGTTAGTGCTTATTATATCTCTATATTCGGTGTTAGGTGTTAGGTGGAACGGTGTTATTCCAAATTAAGAATTAAGAATTAAGAATTAAGAATTTTTTCGCGCATTCCCTATCTCCCCATCTCCCCACACTCCCTCTCTCTTCCCTATTCCCTATTCTCGTTTAACCATTCTTGTAAGATGGGGTTAACTATTTCTGGTGCTTCATCTTGGGGACAATGTCCTAAACCTTCTAACTCGATAAATTGCTCTACTGTGTCAAAATTAGCGAGTTGACGTCCTAATTCTAAAGGTTCCCAGGGGTCTTTCGTTCCCCATAATAAGATAGCTTTACAGGGTAAATTGGGTAATAAGTCTTCTGGTAATGGTCCGCTTGAATAACGGGTAAAAGCACAAAATACCGCAGCAGCGCCAGGATCTTGGGCTGGTTTAAGGATAATATCTACTAATTCATCTGTTACCGCTTCTTGACGTTGATAAGCTTGTAAAAGGATATTGCGCACTGTTTTTGGTCGCGCAATCTGTTGAAAGAATAACTTACCGATGCTGGGGTTACCGAGTAATTGTTGGACAAAACTTGCTCCATAACTACGATACCAGGGGATTTGATCCCGTTTACGTTCGTGGAGTAAGCGTAAAGAGCAATTTAAAGCGGCTACCCCTAAAACTAAATCAGGAGAAGCGATCGCGCTTTCCATCGCTACAATCGAACCAATAGAATTACCTACTAAAAAAGCAGGTGTTCCGATTACCTGCTCACAAAAGTCTGTAACTAATTTAGCCCAAGTTTCAAAAGTATAGTTGATTTTTATCCCTGGTTGGGGTTTAGCTGAGTTACCAAAACCGATTAAATCTAGTGCGTAACAACGGTTAGTTTGTCCAAGTATAGGTAGATTTTTACGCCAATGTCCCCAAGATGCACCAAAGCCATGGATTAAAACTACCGCCGGTCCTTCTTCACCGCAGCTTTGATAGGTAATAGGGAATCCTTCCCAAGTCCAAGTTTTTTCTGTGTTGTCCATTGCTGATGCTTTTGTTAACTTATGTTAAGTTTAACACTTGAGCCTCTGCTGATTGTTAATTTAATTTTGTCATAACATAGAATCAAAGTACACCTTGATTAAGTTATGGGTAAGAAACAATACAATTTAACTTGGGTAAAAATAGGCAATGACTCAGGTTTTCGTCTTAGTAGTAATTTTTTCAAGGATAACCCCCAATTTCAACAAGCAACTGGCGCTGTTGAAGTCATTGCACCTGATACCTTGTTAGTGCGCTTAAACCCTGAGTCTGTAGAAGCATCAGAAGATGAACTGATGTTGAGTTTATTTCTAGATTTTGTGACTAAACAAGCTTTATTAGCTCCAGAAACTGAGCTGGAAGCCTATACCGAAGCCATGGTAAAGGAAGACGAAGAGTTAATCGCAGGGGTAGAAATTGATAATTAATGGTTGGCGAATTTACTTTGTCAAAAGGGTTTTTGGTCAACAGCGTCGCGATTTACAAGCCCAGGTTCGCCAACTAAAACAAACCTTACCACCAGAAATATACCGTACCCATCCTACAGTAAAACTATATGCAGGGATTATGATCGCTATCAAAGAAAAAATCCCCCTAAATCCTAGAGCAAGTTATTTCTCTTTAACTGGTGCTTTGAAGAAATATGGAAGAGTCAAAAAAATGGGATTACCAGAGCGCTATCGGTTATTTTTTCGGGTTTTAGAAACCGAAGAACAAAAAGCAATTTTTATTCTCTGGTTAGGATATCCGCGCAAAGAAGGAGACAAAAATGACTGTTATAAGGTAGGTATTCACCAAAATGGTAATGCGGGGTGATTTTCCTGATTCTTTTGAGGCTTTAATTCGAGATAGTGAAGAATAATAGACTTTTTAACGAACTCACCTTAACTAGTTTGATTTAATTAAATACCCGACTAAAATAGTCGGGATTAGTTGACAGGCATTTGCAGGGGGTGATAAGATTCAACGTAAGCGAAAAGACGATAACAATGTAAAGAGATTAAAAGACGATGACTCAAACCACAACCATAACTGAACACAAGCCTACATTTACTAAACTGGTATCTAAAGAAGGATCTAAAGAATACCCACTTAAAGCGCTCAATATCTGTGAGGAAACCTTTGCACCTTTAGAAGTTGCTTACGATTATGACGCGATTAAAAGTCAAGTCAGTCGCGAAAGTATAGCATCTGGACCAAATTCGATTTGGCGTTACCGCGCTTTCCTACCAGTAGAAGGTAAAGACGTTATTGATGTGGGTACAGGGATGACACCTTTAGTTAAATCCCACCGTTTAGCTCGTCGTCTTGGTCTCAAAAATCTCTATATTAAAAATGATGCCGTAAATATGCCTACCCTTAGCTTCAAAGATAGGGTAGTATCAGTAGCTTTAACCCGCGCGAGGGAGCTAGGCTTTACAACTGTATCTTGTGCAAGTACAGGAAATTTAGCTAACTCTACAGCAGCGATCGCCGCTAGTGCAGGTTTAGATTGTTGTGTATTTATTCCCGCAGATTTAGAAGCAGGAAAAATCCTCGGTACTTTAATTTATAACCCTGTAGTAATGGCGGTTAAAGGTAACTATGACCAAGTTAATCGTCTCTGCTCAGAAGTAGGTAATACTTATGGTTGGGGTTTTGTCAATATTAATCTACGTCCTTACTATTCTGAAGGTTCAAAAACTCTAGGCTTTGAAGTAGCAGAGCAATTGGGTTGGGAACTACCAGATCACGTTGTCGCTCCTTTAGCTTCAGGTTCACTCTACACCAAAATCTATAAAGGATTCCAAGAATTCATCAAAGTAGGTTTAGTCGCAGATAAACAAGTACGTTTCAGCGGTGCTCAAGCAGAGGGTTGCTCCCCCATCGCTACCGCTTTTAGAGAAGGTAGAGACTTTATCGCACCAGTTAAACCCAACACCATCGCTAAATCCATCGCTATTGGTAATCCCGCTGACGGTATTTACGCTCTCGATGTAGCTCGCAAAACAGGTGGTAATATCGAATCAGTTAACGATACCGAAATTATCGAAGGTATCAAACTCCTAGCCGAAACAGAAGGTATCTTCACCGAAACCGCGGGAGGAACAACCGTCGCTGTACTTAAAAAATTGGTAGAAGCTGGTAAAATTGACCCTGAAGAGAAAACCGTAGTCTATATCACTGGTAATGGCTTAAAAACCCAAGAAGCAGTACAAGGATATATTGGCGAACCCTTCACCATCGAAGCTCGTTTAGATAGCTTTGAAAGAGCTTTAGAGCGCTCTCGCACCCTCGAACGTTTAGAATGGCAACAAGTTTTAGTGTAACGCAAAAATGACAATCAAAGTACTTATTCCCACCCCTCTACAAAAATTCACCAATGACCAAGCTGTAGTTGAATGTAGCGCTAACAGCTTTGCTGAATTAATCGACGCCTTAGATATTACCTTCCCTGGTATTAAAGGTCGTCTCTGTGATGAAAACGCTCAACCTCGACGCTTTTTGAACTTCTACGTCAATAGTGAAGATATCCGTTTTCTGCAAGGTGTAGATACTCCTTTACAATCTGGGGATGAAGTTAGTATAGTTCCTGCTGTTGCAGGTGGTTGATAAACCTGATGGGGCGCTTATAGCGCCCCTATAATTAATTAGCGCAACTAGTACATTGCTGTTCAGATTCTTTATAGTCGTCTTTTTGGACTGTACGTATATAGTAAATCGCTTTACAGCCTTTATTCCAAGCCATAATCAGGGTATCAAAGATATCCTTGGCTTTAATCGCTTTGTCGGGTTGATTGGGATCATAAACCCCTTGATTGAGGTTAAAGATTAACTCCATAGAGATACCCGTGTCAATCCATTGTTGGATAGCAGCGATCGCCTTAACTACTACTTGCTGGTTAAGGGTTTTATTTTCTTGGTAATACCAGTAATAGTCGTTGATATAGGGTGGTGCGATGGGTACCGTACCCTTAGCCCATTTATCATAGAAGAAGCGACTATAAGCGGGTAAAACACTAGCTGTACAACCCTGAACTAGAGAAGATGAGGTATTAGGGGCGATCGCTGTGATATGAGAGTTGCGGATACCGTAGGTTTGGATATCTACTGATAATTGTAACCAACGTTGAGGGTGTTTGGCATTTTCTTGATACCATTGTGGGGGTTTATTGCCGATGAGGTTACCCTGACTCCATTGACTTCCCGGAAAAGCGGGATAAGGGCCTCTTTCTTTAGCTAATTCCATGGAGGAGTTGGTACACCAATAGCCTATCTCTTCAAATAAGTCGTTAATTACCTCTAGATTAGTATAGGAGAGTTTTTGCTTAGCTAACCAATCGGCTAAACCCATACAACCAATACCAATGGTACGATAATGTTGATTATGGTTTTTGGCTGCGCTAAAAGGTGGCTCGGTAATTTCAATGGTGTTATCTAGGATTCTTACTCCCAATTCACACAGATAAGGAATTTCGCTAATTTCTAGGTTAGCTAGATTAAGACTAATTAAGTTACAACAGTGGGCTTTATCTCCTGGTTTAACATTAGAGAATGATTCTGTACAGAGATTAACCCCAGGTATATAACCATCGTGTTGGTTAGGATTAGCGCGGTTGATGGTATCTTTAAAAGCTAAATAGGGTAACCCTGTTTCTACTTGAACTCTCATGATTAACTTAAATAACTCTTTGGCGTTAATTCGTTTGTAGAGAGTAACTTTAGTATCTAGATGCTTTTCTATCTGTTGATACCAGTAGTCAAACTCGTCTCCCCATAATTCCGCTAATTCGATGCCAAATTCTTGTCTAATCTGATAAGGATCAATTAATGTCCAATCTTGATTATTCACCACACGACGCATAAACTCATCTGTGATGACTAGTTGAGGGAAGACGTCATAAGCTTTGCGACGTTGATCACCGTTTTCGGTTTGCATCTCTAGAAATTCGGTTACGTCAAGATGCCAAATGTCAATACTAGCAGTAACGGCCCCTGCGCGTCTTCCTCCTTGGTTAACGGCGATCGCCGTGTCGTTGAGTATTTTAATCCAAGGAATTACACCCCCTGAAGCGTTTTTTTTGCCCATTACCCAACTTCCTGTAGCGCGAATGCGAGAACAATTCATCCCGACTCCTCCACCACTTTTGGAGATACGCGCGGTGTTGGTTACTTCTGTAAAGATACTTTCTAGGTTGTCATCCATCGCTGTAATAAAACAGCTAGTTAATGAACCTGTTCTGGTTCTGAGATTTGCTAAAATAGGGGTAGCTAGGGATATTTTTCGTTGCGCGATCGCCTCGTAGAATTTTTTCGCCCATGTTAATCTATTCTGGGGACTTTCTACTAAAGCTATTAATAGAGATGCAGTTAAGAAAGCTTCTTGGGGTAACTCATCTTCTAATAGATAACGACTGCTTAATAGTACTGCTCCTGCATAGTCGTAATCTAAATCCCAGTCTGATTTTAACCAGCTTCCTGCTGTGATTAATTCAGCTTCGCTATATTGTAGAATTTTGGCGTCATACTCACCACTCTCAACCTTTGCTTGTACTGTTTTGTGGTAATTTTCGTAGAGATAACCACGTTTAGCGATAGTATCTTTCCAAAGACTCCAAATATGCAATCTTCCTGCTACGTAGCGCCAATCTGGTTCACTTGGACTACACATTTCTAAAGCGCAACGAATCAGGTTTTCTTGAATTTCTCTGGTGGTTACACCGTCTCTGAGGCGAGTAGTTAACCCTGCTTCTAGGGTAATAGAATTTAACGTCATTCCTTGACAAGCCCAGTTTACCACTTTACGTATTTTACTAACGTCTAAGTTATCTTTTCTCCCACTACGTTTGATAACCTTAATTTTGCTGGTATTTGTCTCAGATTGATGATTGCTTACTGCTTTTTCAGCAACTGTCAGCGTCGGTTGTGCCATTAAAACTTTTCATAGTTATTAGTACACATTCTATTATACCATTTCCCTAGTGTTTGACAACCTGTTTTTTAGGTATGTAACGCTATATCTAGTATCTTCACCTAATTTGCTCAGGTTTGAGATAATAAATAGTAAACAATAGTAACCAAACTATGCCACCAAACAGTTACATACGTTTATATTTAGAATTGCACCTAAAAAATGATCAACCCGAGTTACTTCAGGGTTTAGATAATTGGTTGCAATTAGGGCTAATTAGCGAAGAATATGTTAGAGAATTATGTCAAAATTGTTTAACTTGTTCTCTTCCTGTTAGAAATATTCCAGTCATTCAACCAACCCAAACCCAACCAGAATTAGTAATAACTTCTCCAGCAATATCTCCTAGACAACAACCAATTTGGGTAAGAGTAATCCAAAGTTTAAAAGACGAATTTACTGTACGTTGGTTATTATTATTAGGGATATTTTTAGTCATAATTTCTTCAGCGGTTTTAGCTGCTAGTGGTTGGCAAGAATTCTCAGACACAATACAGTATATTATCTTATTTTTATACAGTCTAGGCTTTTGGATTACGGGGACTTGGTTAAGACGTTTATCTAGTATACCATTAACCGCTCTAACCTTGCAAACAATCGCTATCTTATTGATTCCTGTTAACTTTTGGGGGATGGATACCTTTAATTTGTGGTTAGATACCCAGGGTATTATCGTTATGGCGATCGCCAGTTTAACCTTAACGGGTATTTATTTATGGCAAAATCGACAACAACAAAGTCTTTCTAGTTCCCTTAATTATCTTACTCTTTGTTTCTTGCATTTGGGTTGGGATTGGCAACGTTTTCCTTTAATTGCTATTTACGTAGGAGGAATAATCACTTTTATTGTTTTACAATTTCTCACCCCAAGACGTCAAATAGGGGTTAATTTTATTGTCTATGCTTTTGTCTTAATTTTAATCAGAGGAGTTTTTATTGTGCAACTTCCCCTATCAGAATTAGGGGTAATTTTTGGGTTGATGGGGTGGTTAATATCCAAACGTCGTTTACAACGTCTCCTCAAAAAATGGTCACCTATTATTGGCTTTAGTTTATTGTTAATAGGTTTAATTGTTACTCTAAGACAAGAGTTACCTTGGCAAGCTTTTATCATCCTTATTTTAGGTATTCAACGCAATTTTATTTATTTAAAGAGATATTGGCAAAGAGGTTATTTATTAGCTATTTTCTTATTAAGTTTACAGTTATTTTTTCTGGTTGATAAATTTATGCCAGTAGAGATAAAAAACTTAGTTTCAAGGTTATGGTATTCCCTAACTCAACCTAATGGTTATTATGTCACCATTTATAGTGTAAGTATCTTAATTTATCTAGCTGTTTTTTTAGTTTTTCTAGACTGGATATATAGAAAGAATCAAGCTAAAGTAGCCTTATTTGGGGAGAGATTATGCCTTATTTTAGGTTTAATCGTCTTTTTTATTGCTTGTTTAAATCCTTTAACCCAATTATACAACCTAATTTTAAATACAATTATTCTAACTTATCTAGCTTATCGTCGTACTCCTACTAGTTTTTTCCGCGTTAATTTTGCTCATTTAGCGGGATTATTCAGTATTCTAGCTATTATTGATTGGCAATTACCTTACTTAACTCACAGTCAATGGGTAAGTATCTTTTTAGGGATAATGATCATAGAATGGGTAACTAGTGCTATTTTTGCTCAAGTAACCCTATGTAGAGACAGTTGTTGGTTTATGGGCTTAATTCTAGCAGGGTGTAGCTATTTTATTATTCTAGCTAGAGTAGAAACCCCCAATATAGCTGCATTGTGGTTAGTGACTCCTCTAACTATCACAGGGATAATATCCCGTTATCCTCAAGCAAAAAGAGAAAATATGGCTAGAATTAGTTCTCTGGCTTTATTAATAGCACAATTGCTGTGTATCTGGTTTGCTAATACGAGAATCATTGGTTTTACTGTCGCTACAGCTTTGATGATAGTTAACTATAAATATCTCCCGAGACAAAATACCGCTATTCTGCACTATGGATTTATTCTAGGATTAATAGGCAGTATAGTTGGGGTTATCTTAAATATCTCTAGTTGGTGGTTACCAGCTGCGATCGCCTCTGGGTTATTATGGTTAGTAGTCGAGTATTTAAGGACAAAATACCCAATTTATGCTCAAAGTGCGCTATTTTGGGCTAAAGGTTTAGGTTTTACTCTCTTAACCTTACTTAGTTTCCGCGTTATCTTAATTAGTTTTAGTCTATATTCCGCTAATTGGCAATCTCTAACAGCGATAGCAATATTAATCATCTCATTAACAATCTGGTATCGAAAGGAAAACTATTCTAACCTGATTTTGGGGATTGGGTGGTTATTAGAATTAGGTTTAATTGAAACAAATCTACTCTTGGGGGGAAACAACCTCACACTAGCTACAGCTAACGTGATATTAGGGTTACTCAGCTTAACTTTACGTCAATGGTTAGGTAATCAAACCCCCAAATTAGCCCTAATCCCGCTTTTTTACGCTAGCATTGCCTTAGTCTTGCGTCTAGGGTATTTTACACCTTATACAGGGTTGCTAACCCTAGGAATAGCGGGTATTGGGGTTGGAGTAACTACACTGCGTCGGGAATGGAAACCCTTTACTTATATTTCTGTGTTAGGTATTTCCCTGGGAATTTATGAAAGCTTATTCTATCAACTACTCCCTATCTCTAGAGAAGCATTTCTACAACAACTCACTTTTATTGCTATAGTCACGGGTTTAATAGCTATAGCTTATCGTCTTGGTGGTTGGTTATGGCGAGAATCCCTGTTTAATCTCTCTAGTCGGGATATAATCACTCTTGCTGATATTCACTGGGGAATAGCAACAGGAATACAGATAATTATCTTTTTACAGAGACAGACATATACTGAGTTTAATTTACTGATTCTGTTGTTATCCTTACTCTTAGGTGGTTATGCTTTAATACAAGGACGTTTACAGAATTTTTGGGTATATATAGGTATAACTCAAATAGTCAGTGGTATAATTTATTTGCGTCTGAGTTGGCAATTCTCTAGTATTTTAGATTCTTTTCTACTCATACTAGTCTGTCTTGTCGCTTTACTCAGTTATCGAATACCTTGGAGTCGTTGGGGCTGGAACGATATAACATGTAAAAATGGTGTTACATTGGCTCCTGCCCTGACTGCTTCTTTAAGTAATCCTAGTTACCTAGATTTAATTATTGTAGCCATCTTTTATCTAATTTTGGCTAGAGAACAACAGAATATCCGTTACAGTTATTTTAGCTTAGGTTTTCTCCTTTGGGCGATCGCCCGTTGGTTATTAACCCAAAACGATGTAGATTTACTTTGGTATGTAACTATTATTGGTTTAGGAATTAATTATATCGCGGCTGTTGATCCTTATTTACAACTACCCTCACAAAAAAAACAACGTCATCAATTACGTCTCCTTGGTAGTGGTATCATTGCTATAGTAGCCATTGTCTTACACCAGGAAACGGGTATTATTCCTGCAGGTTTAGGATTATTAGCTATGTTATTAGGTTTAGCTTTAAAAATACGTGCTTTTTTATTCATAGGTACTTTAACTTTTACTGTGACTATCTTCTATCAGTTAATCATTCTTAGCTTTACCTATTCATTTCTGAAATGGATTGTCGGTTTAGTTGTGGGAATTGGTTTAATTACTATTGCTGCAAATTTTGAACGCAGTAGGGGACAAATGAGTGTAATATGGCAACAGTGGTTAATTCAGTTGGAACAATGGGAGTAATATTTACAGGTTTATGTCTTTTTATAATCTTTTTCAGCTTTACTTGTTGGTTTTTCTATGGTTTAAAGGTTGAATATCCACCTAATTCAGATTATCTTCTTAAAGGTCAATTTTCACCCCTAGCTTGTTTTTGGGAGGATGCACCATCTCCAGCACTCCAAGGACAAGCATACCATTTAGCGACCCCAATCGCTTGTATAGTTACTAAGACTTGGTTAAATTTTTATCGGGAGAATTTAGGTAAACCTGGAGTTAACTATTGGGAATGGCTTAATTTTCCTGAGTCTAATCAAGTTTGCGCAGAATTATCAGCTTTATTAACTCTCAAACCCCCTACATCAGAGGTTAACTCTATTTTAATGTTATTACCTTCTCAACCTCTACAACCCTTTACTGAGGGTGATTTTTGGCAACAAACTCACAACTATTATCTATTCAAAGATTGGCATCAAACTAGTTGTAAAATCTTAGGTAAAGCTACCCTGGAAAAAGTCTATCAAGTTTGTTTTAATATTTCTTGGCAAACTGTTAACGAAATTCTGACTTTACATCAGCAAAAACAGTTATCTTGGTGGCAAATCTTAAATATTACTGCAACTGCTGAAGCTGACGAGGTAGAAACTGCTTATAAAGGATTAATTCGGTATTGGCATCCTGACATTAATTCTAGCCCCTACGCTAATCAATTCGCTACGATGATCAACTTAGCTTATGAAGAATATAGCAATCTTCCTCCACCCCGTCGTCTCAATTCTTTCTTTGAGTTTTTATACCAGATATATGCTTTTTTGGCTAATCTCAAACCTTTAAAATTATTTCTCAAGGTTAGTAAGAATTGAAATTTAGGAACAGAGAGGATTTTTCCTGCATAAAATAAATAAAGAGGGAATCTAAGTCGATTACCTCTTATGATTGATTAAGTTAACTTTATTCGTGCAATCTCATTGATTAACTGTGGATAGTAGGAGCAGTTAAAGCAATAGGTTGCATTTCACCTGATGCTAAGTCTAAGGGGAAGTTGTGAACGTTGCGTTCGTGCATAGCTTCAATCCCTAAACCTGCACGGTTGATCACATCAGCCCAACTCATAACTACACGACCTTGTGCATCTAAGATAGATTGGTTAAAGTTGAAACCATTTAGGTTAAAAGCAAAGCAACATACAGCTAAAGAGGCGAACCAGATACCAATGACGGGCCATGCTCCTAAGAAGAAGTGTAAGCTACGACTGTTGTTAAAAGAAGCGTATTGGAAGATTAGACGACCAAAATAACCGTGAGCTGCTACTATATTGTAGGTTTCTTCTTCTTGACCGAATTTGTAACCAGAGTTTTGAGATTCGTTTTCGGTTGTTTCTCTGATTAAAGATGAGGTGACTAATGATCCGTGCATCGCACTAAATAAAGCCCCACCAAATACCCCCGCTACACCTAACATATGGAAGGGGTGCATTAAAACGTTATGCTCTGCTTGTAGTACTAACATAAAGTTAAAAGTACCACTGATTCCTAAGGGTAAACCATCAGAAAATGAACCTTGTCCAATGGAGTAAATTAAGAGTACAGCTGTTGCTGCTGATACAGGAGCGCTATAAGCGATACAAATCCAAGGACGCATCCCTAAACGGTAAGATAATTCCCATTGACGACCCATATAAGAGAAAATACCAATCAGAAAATGGAAAATAATTAATTGATAGGGTCCGCCGTTGTATAACCATTCATCGATGTTAGCTGCTTCCCAAATAGGGTAAAAGTGTAACCCAATAGCGTTGGAACTAGGTACAACCGCTGCTGTAATGATATTGTTTCCATAGAGTAAAGAACCCGCGATCGGTTCACGAACTCCATCAATATCCACAGGAGGCGCTGCAATAAAGGCAATGATAAAGCAAATCGTTGCTGTTAATAGGGTAGGAATCATTAATACCCCAAACCAACCTATGTATAAGCGGTTTTCGGTGTTAGTAATCCATTGGCAAAATTGTTCCCAAATATTGCTACTTTGGTTTTGTTGTAAAGATATAGTCATGGTCTTTCATTCCTAGGTTAAGATTTGTTCAAGGCAATTTAACCTTATTAGTTATTTAACTATATAAGAATATAATTGTCAAGAGAAAATGAAAATTTTTTTTAAGGATATTGTAGTAAGCATTGTCGAAAAACAAGTTACTAGCCTAACTATTCTCTACAAAGAGTTCGCTGTTAGGTGCTAAGTGCTATTATTCCTATATAGCATACTCAGAAGCTCCCTTCTCCCGTCTCAGGAGTCTCCCCTATTCCCTAGAAAAGTAGCGCTATATGATACCTAATGGCTGAAATAACTTTCTGATGGTACTTTCTTAGTTCTTGATTTGATGAACAAGGGGAACATTAACCCAGCATTTTTGACGGTGAGATTCTTGAGTTAAATTGACTAACAACTGAGAGTATATTCCATCTTCCAAAGAAGGGGTTGTAGGTTGACCTTGTTTAATCCCTTGTACCCACGTATCTACTACCCTAATAAAAGGTGCGAGACGTCCATCACTGTAAACTTGGGGAAAAGCAAGACGTTTAGGTATCTCTACCTCAGTCAGTGGTTTATCTGGTGGTGCAGCTGAAAGACGAAAACCATGTACATAGTCTTTAAGGTTACTACTTCCTAAGACTAAAGTTCCCTGATCACCGTAGATTTCTAACCAATGTCCTCTCCCGTTATTAGTTACTGAAGACAGAGAGACTTGACAGGGAGTCCCATCGGCTAACTCTAACATAATCAGGGTAGTATCATCAGAATCTACTGCTTTTAAAGCGTAGTTACTAACGGGATCAGGTCTCCAGGGTATAGCGCAATTGAGAAAACCACAGAGACGTTTAACAGGACCAAACAACCAGTTAATATAGTCAAAACAATGAGAACCGATCGCCCCTAAAACCCCACCACCGAGATCAGTGCGAGAGTACCAATTCCAAGGACGTTCGGGGTTAGCGCGACTAGCTACTAACCAATCTATTTTAATCAAATATTTTTTACCTACATATCCTTTTTGTAAGTATTCAGCTAATAATTGCCAAGCAGGAATAAAGCGGAATTCAAAGTCAGGAATAGCAATGAGATTATTTTGTTGGGCTAAAGCGTATAACTCTTCTATTTCTGGGGTAGTTATGGTCATGGGCTTTTCTAACAACAGGTGTTTTTTAGCCATGAGCACTTGTTTCCCCATTTCATAATGTAAAAAAGGAGGAGTAGCGATACTGACAGCGTCGAGAGATTCTAGAGAGAGTAAATCATCGAGATTAGTAAAAGCATAAGGAATATTATGAGTAGAAGCGATCCCTTCTACTTTAGAGGGATCACGATGATAAACAGCGACTACTTCTGTTTCAGGGTGTTCTTTAAATCCAGGTATATGGACTTTCTCACCGAAACCTGTACCTACTACTGCTACTTTAATTGGTTTAATTTGATTCATGATGATTGGAAAAGCCGTACTGCTCTAACCCAATTTAACCATGAATCGGGGGAGCTTTACCCTTCTTTAATTTTATGCAGCTTGAGAAAATTAGTTCCCTTGGCAGTTTGAGCAGGAATACCCCCCATAATTAAGATCATATCCCCAGGTTGAGCGAGATTTCTCTCTAATAATCCTGATTCTGCTTGTTCGATTAACTCTTCAAAGAATTGCACTTGACCTTCAATCAAAATCGGCATTACACCCCAAATCAGATTTAAACGATGATAAACCTTAACATTATGAGTAAAAGCTACTACAGGAGCTTTCGGACGTTCTCCCGAAGCAATTAGAGCGCTATATCCCGTAGCTGTAAAAGTTACAATGTATCTTAAGGGTAAAATTCGGTCAATAGCGTTAAGAGATTCACTCAAAGCGTGAGTTTGATCATTATCTTCGGGAATATAATTAATAAATTTAGCCTCTTGCTCAATATCAGTAGCGATTTTAGCCAACATTTTTACTGATCGCACAGGATATTTACCTACGGCGGACTCTCCCGAGAGCATAACCGCGTCTGTACCATCTAGTATAGCATTAGCCACGTCACTAGCTTCAGCGCGAGTAGGACGAGGGTTACGAATCATGCTATCGAGCATTTGGGTGGCTGTAATCACAGGTATCCCCTTTTGGTTGCACATTTGAATAATGCGCTTTTGTAACAAGGGTACTTTTTCTGGCTTCATTTCTACCCCGAGATCCCCTCTAGCTACCATCAGCCCATCACAACAACTAATGATATCAGGGAGGTTATCGATCGCTTGGGGTTTTTCAATTTTAGCCATTACGGGTACATCAGGGTAACCTTTTTCTGCTAATAAAGCTTTGAGAGCACGAATATCCTCACCACTACGAACAAAACTCAGAGATACCCAATCTATCCCTTGAGTTAAACCGAAGTCTAAATCTCGCTTATCTTTTTCTGTCAGAGAGGGGAGATTTTTTAAATTCAGACTAGGAAGATTAACCCCTTTACGACTTTTGAGTATTCCCCCTTCTACTACTTCACAAATAACCTTGTTTTCGTGAACATCTTTGATAACTAATTCTAGTAAACCATCATCTAACAGAATTTGTGCTCCTGGTTTAGCTTCTACTGCTAAATCAGGGTAATCAATCCCTAGGGTATTGGGTTGGTCCTGGAATTGGGCAACAGGTATTAGAGAGACTAGATCTCCTTCTGTGAGGAGAACTTCTCCTTGACTTAATTGACCAATACGAATTTTAGGACCTTGTAAATCCTGGAGTAGAGTAATTGGGGTATCTAATTCCTCTTCTACCGATCGCAATAGCTTGACCATTTTCTCATGATTTTCGTAATCCCCATGAGAAAAATTCAATCTAGCTACATTCATTCCCTCTTCGATCATTTGTTTTAGTACTTCCCGAGAACTACTAGCAGGACCTATAGTAGCTACTATCTTAGTACGTTTAGTAATAGGTTTCATAAATTCAAAAATACTTAACTCATCCGCCTTTAATATATAACAAGATTTGGCAAGACTATTGTATTAATGACAACCGCTTACAGATTTTCTAATTCAGCTTTTAAGCGTTTAATTTCTTCGGTTTCTAAATCTTGGAATTTAGCTTCTAGAGGATCTCGATTTAATTCTGTTTGCGCTTCGAGTTCAAAGATTTTCTGCTCAATCTTGTCGAGAACTTCACTATTATCGAGTTGTGCTAAGGTTTGAGATGTGTTAGCTGAGCGATATTTAGCTAGATATAAGTCTTTTTTGAGCTTGATCTCGGTAACTTTGGTTTCGAGTAAGCGCAATTGCTCTTTGAGTTGGGTAATGATAGTCAATTGAGAGGTAATCTGTTTATCTAATACTTCCGCTTGTTGGAGATAAGCTTGACGTCTTTGTAAACAATCCTTAGCTAGTTGTTCTTCTTTTTGTACTAAAGCTAATTGAGCGCGACGATACCATTCTTGTGCTTGTGCTTTATATTGCTTACTTTGACGTTCTGTACGTTTTTCCAGAGCGATCGCCCCTGCTATCGACTGACGTTGAGAGATTACTTGTTGTTCTAATTCTTCGATAGTAGCTTCAATTATTCTCTCTGGGTCTTCTGCTTCTTGTAGCATATTATTTAAGTTGCTACGCACTACGTTAACAAGGCGATCGAACAGACTCATTGTAGTAAATCCTTAATTACCTCAATGGTTAACTTTTCTACCGAATCAAGTACAATAGTTCCCCCTGCCCCTTGCAATTGTACTTGGTGTTGTTCGGGATGAGAATGTAGATGAGGAGGGATAATCCCTACCCCTATCCATTGTCGCTCATTTTCTTGCTTTTTGGCTGCGGTGACGGTGTACATATCAGCTACCGTATCCCCGACGTAAATAACGGGAGTCAATTCTGTGGCTAATTCTGCAACCACTCTCAATAAACCCGTTGGATCTGGTTTCCCTGGTGCGTCTTCCATAGCCACTAAGACGGGGTTATTTAAACCAAGACGTTGATGTAGAACGTATTCTGCTGAACCCCTTGTCGCACCACTAAAAAACCCCCAGAGAATCTCTTGATTGGTAAGTTCCTCAAAATAAGCTTTAGTTGCTAAGAGAGGCTCAGTAGTGATATAACCATCCCAATCAACGGGATTAGTGCCTCGATAACGAGATTGGAAAAAAGCGACTAACTCATTATAATCTAGATTAGGGGTGATACCTTGAGATTGCCAATAGCGAAGACATAACTCCCAAGAAGCTTCCCAGTCGTTATTCCAGATTCCCTCACTTTTGAGTGTATCAATATCCTCCATAGCGGGGCGATAATTACCTTGGGTAAACTTTTCTACCGTATCTGCTAAAGCCCGTCGATAAGAGCCACTCACATCGCGAATGACACCATCTATATCAAATACTATAATTGGTTTCATGACACTTAATCATAATTTTTTTCAATTTAGCATGAACCAGTTACACACAAATTTTTGTTTTTGTACCCTAGCTTTAGGTACTTCTTACCGTTTAATGACTAAGAGATTAGCTGAGGATTTACAGCGTTATGCTCCTGGAATTAAACTGGTTGTTGGTACTGATTTACCCTCTAATTTTGCAGATTGTGGGAATATTATCCCTTTTTGCTTACAACAAACGGGGATTTTGCACTGTTACCATGATAAACGATTTGTGTTTCTGGAGGCTTTGTCTCGGTTTGACACCGCTATTTTTATTGACGCGGATACCAGAATTATCGCTGAACTTCCCCAAGCTATAGATAGTACTCCGGGTATCATTGGTGCTTTTAATGAACCCTTGATACCCCATGTCCAGAAATATACCCCAGAAAGGTTGGACAGATTAGCTAAAATCGCTACTAAATTAAATCTTGAGTTAGCAGATAGTGTTTTTGTAGGAGAAGCCTTAATCATTATCTCACGTCATCAAGGTCAAGAACAGGAATTTTTAGACTGGTGGGGAAGAATTGGTACTTATTTAGAGTTAAGAGGTATTTATGCAGGGAGTGGTAATATTATTGGTTTAGCTGCCTTAAAAACTGGTTTTACTATAAGTAGAACAGCTACTTGGGAACAACTAAACCAAGCCAAACAACACTTAGACGCTTCGGGAAATCCTAAAACTCAATGGCAACAGTTTCGACGTAGATTACTATATCACTATAGACTCAATAAAACTCGGTTACTAGCTTTACAAGATTTTGATTTTTATTACCGTTAGGATCTGTTATAATAATGTGTTGTACTATTTTTTTAGCAGAGGTATCATTGTCTCGATTTATTTTAAAAGTTCTGTGGTTAGATAAAGACGTAGCTATAGCAGTGGATCAGGTAGTGGGTAAAGCTTATAGCCCTCTAACTGCTTATTTTTTCTGGCCCCGTAATGATGCTTGGCAACAACTAAAAGACGAATTAGAATCAAAAACCTGGATCGCTGAAACCGAAAAAATCGAAGTTCTCAATAAAGTCACAGAAGTAATCAATTTTTGGCAAGAAAACGGTCAAAAAACTACTATGGCTCAAGCTCAAGAACAATTCCCCGAAGTAGTATTTAGCGGTAGTAATTAAATATCTGAAAAGGGAGGATCAATAATAATCCCCCTTTTTTGGGTTAACTCTAGTCTTTAACCAAACCACCTGCTGCTTGAAAACGTGCCCTGGCTTTTTTCAGAGCTTGGGTATTTTGAATTTGTTGTTGACGAGTACCAGTTTTCACAGACTCATTATACTCTTTTTGGGCTTGCTCAAATTGAGCGCGAGCAGTTTCTAGGTCGATGGATTCTCCCATTTCAGCGCCATTGACTAAGACTTTAACCTCATTATCCTCAACGAGGGCAAAACCGCCCATCAGAGCGATATTTTTCCAGTCTTTCTCTAGACGAATACGCATTACACCTGAACTTAAAGCGGTAGTGAGGGGTGCGTGACCGGGAAGTACTCCTAATTGTCCACTAGTACTAGGTAAAACTATTTCTTGTACGTCATCATCCCAGACGATTTTATCTGGGGTAATTACTCTTAAGTTTAATGACATCGCTAATTATTTGCTCTCTAAGGGTAACTAACTCAATTATTATAGGAGTAAAGGGACTCAGCAACAGCAATTAAATATTGTGGTGATAGGAGAAATAACTTTTTAGTTGGGTTAAAGCTTTGAAGTTAGGGTTTAAGGAGATGGTAGCGGTAGGAGTCTCGATGGAGTGAAAAGGGATAACTTCTACCACACTATTAGTAATTGCGATCGCTTCGAGGGTAGTAACCCAGGAAAATGTCCACTCTCTAGAAACTATAGGTAAAGATTGTTCGCCTAACCAATGAATTAACTGTTTTTGCACGATTCCTGATAAATTCCCTGTTAGAATAGGAATATACCAACAACCCTGTTTATAACCCCAGAGATTACCTGTACTGGTTTCTAACCAATTACCCTGAGCATCGGTTAAAATAGCTTCCGATGCTTGCTTTTTGGCTAACCAAGGACCGAGATAATTACCTGTTTTATGTTCGGGGAGATAACGAGTATAGATATCACCTTGAACTACTTTACCCTGAATACCTTGTTGTTGATTTTGAGCTAGATTTTCTGGTAAATAACGAGGAATAATTAACTCTCTACCGTCGGGGAAAATAGTTATACGTAAAACGGGATAATCTTTAGCTAGTATAATCGCTCCTTGAGTTAGTTTGTCCCAATCAGGGAGAGACCAACCTAGGGTTATTAAGGAGTATTTTAGGCGATCGCAGTGAGCTTGCCAATGAGTTAAGGGGTGTTCCAGAGATTGCTCATAGACACGTAGGGTAGTAAATACAGTAGCGCCATAGAGCAAACCTGGGTCATTAATAGGAATTACACAAGTTTCTGATGGTAACAGTTTACCACAATACCAAAAGGGTAGATTCACACCATTGCTGCAAAAAAATCGATTGTCTCTGCTAATATTTGCACAAATTGGTCTATTTCGCTACGGGTATTGTAAAAAGATAAACTAGCGCGAGCGCTTCCAGATGCTTGTAGTAAGCGGTGTAGGGGTTGGGTACAATGATGACCTGAGCGAATCGCTACACCTTCGTTATCCAACAGAGTTGATAAGTCGCTACCGTGAATACCTTTGACATTAAAGGAGACTAAAGCTGCTCTCTGTTGACCAGATGGCCCATAAATATGCAGATTAGGGATAGTTTGGAGTTTTTCATAGAGATAAAGAGTCAATTCTGCTTCATACTCACCAATACGCTTCATTCCTATGTTGCTTAAGTAATCAACAGCAGCACCAAGAGCGATCGCTTCCCCAATAGCGGGTGTACCTGCTTCAAACTTATGGGGTAATTCTCCATAGGTAGAATATTCTAGAAAAACATCAGCGATCATTTCCCCTCCTCCAAGAAAGGGTTGCATTTCTTGCAGTATAGCTTCTTGACCATATAAGAAACCAATACCTGTAGGAGCACACATTTTATGACCACTAGCCACTAACCAGTCACAAGCGATCGCCCCAACATCGATAGGTAGGTGAGGTACACTTTGACAAGCGTCTATGAGTACTTTAGCACCGTAATCATGAGCTAGGCTAGTGATTTCCTCAACAGGATTGATACAACCGAGGGTATTAGAAACGTGAACGATTGCTACTAGCTTAGTTTTACTATTAATCAGATGGCGAAACCCTTCCATGTCTAAAGTTTCCTCACTAGTAAGAGGAACAAACTTTAAGAGAGCGCCTGTTTTTTGAGCGATAATTTGCCAAGGAACAACGTTACTATGGTGTTCCATCACCGAGAGAATAATCTCATCTCCTGGTTGCAGATTCTCTAATCCCCAGCTATAAGCTACCAGGTTAATTGCTTCGGTTGCATTACGAGTAAAGACTATTTCCCGAGAGGATTTAGCCTTAATAAATTGAGCGATTTTTTCTCTAGCTAATTCATAAGCTTCTGTAGCGCGGATACTGAGAGTATGAGCACCGCGGTGGACATTAGCGTTATCATGTTCATAATAATGACGCCAAGCTTCTAACACCTGTAGTGGTTTTTGAGAAGTTGCCGCATTATCGAGATAAATCAAGGGTTTACCATTAATGGTTTGGTGCAGAATGGGAAAATCACTGCGCACCGTATCTGCTAAGGTTTTGGTTTCTGTATAAGTCATCGTTGCTTAATAATTTCTGCAAGCTACACACTGAGTAAGTCTGTGTCTCAGGGAAGTAATAGATAACTGTTGTAAAATTTCCTCTGCGAAAGCTTCAAGGAGAAGATGACGCGCGTCTAATTCACTCAACCCTCTACTACGTAGGTAAAATACCTCGTCTGTTTCTAACTGACTAACCGTTGCACCGTGAGTACATTTAACATTATCTGCGGTGATTTGTAGTTCAGGTTTGGTATTTACTCTTCCTTGGGGAGATAGGAGTAAATTACGGTTAATTTGAGCGGCGTTGGTGATTTGTGCTTTTTGGGGTACGATAATTTTACCGTTAAACACTGCTTGTCCTTGGTCATCTATAATACATTTATGTGTTTGATTAACTGTACCGTGAGGATAAGCTAGAGCAACGTTACTATGAATATCTGTAACCTGTTGTTGCGCTACTAACCCCAATCCGTAGAGATTAGTAGTGGTTTGTTCTCCCTTTTGGTAGATTCCGAGGTTATGACGGGATAATTTTGCTCCTAAGCTAATTTCACAGAGAGTATAATTACTATTAGCTCCTTGAACAACGGTAGTATTACTGATTTGGATACCGTCTCCCGACTCTCTTTGGATTCTATAGTGTTTAAGATGGGCGTTTTCTCCTAGAAAAATCTGGGTAACTACGTTATTAAAGTAACTCTGATTTTGGGGAAGATCTGAACAATCTGTGGCGATCGCTCCGTAATGTTCGCACAATTCCACTTGTCCTCCCTGCTCAACTATGATCAGGTTACGGGGTTGAGTTAAGGTTGCTGTAGCTGTAGGTACAGTGATGTATAAAATCTGTATAGGTGGGGATACAACTACATTTTTACTTACCCTGATAATCCCGATATCCCCTAAACCTGCTGTATTAAGCAAACTAAAGACGTCTTTACTCTCCCCTTCTTTAAGGTACTTGACAATTTCTTCTTTTTGTGCTAAATCAGCCCCCAGAAAATTACCTACATAGACACCTTGGGGTAAACCTGAGAGATTAGAAAGAGAAGAGGAATAGACACCATTAACAAAAACGATTCTAGTCTCTTCTGTTTCAGGGAGTGCAAATTGTTCTAAAGCATCGTGAGTTAATGTAGCTTGGTTAGCTAAACTCAGAGTCAGACTGGTTAGGGGTGATAACTCAGTAAAACGCCAATCTTCATCGTTTTTATCAGGTAGAGTGAGAGTAGCTAAATCAGTAATAGCTTGTTGACTCAACTCAGGTATAGGGGAATTTGCGGGAAACTGATTAACTAACCCTTGGAGATAACTATCAGTTTTAGCTTCTAACAAAACACTCATCAAACACCCACCTCTGAGATAACTTTTTCATCGAGAAAGTCATAACCACGAGATTCTAATTCTAGGGCTAATTCTTTACCACCACTAGTAATAATTTGTCCATTGTGCATAACGTGAACAAAATCAGGCTCAATATAATCTAGTAAGCGTTGATAGTGAGTAATCAGAATAAAAGCATTATCTGGTTTAGCTAACTGATTTACCCCATTAGCGACGATTTTAAGAGCATCGATATCTAAACCCGAGTCAGTTTCATCAAGGATAGCTAATTTAGGTTCTAATAAAGCCATTTGCAGGATTTCGTTACGTTTTTTCTCACCACCAGAGAAACCCTGGTTAACGCTACGATCTAAAAAGCGAGAATCCATCTTAACTATATCTAGTTTACTTTCGATTAAATCTTCAAAATCAAAAGTATCAATCTCGTCTTTACCCTCTTGTTTGAGTTTAGCGTTATAAGCGACGCGCAAGAATTCTAAATTACTCACACCAGGTATTTCAATAGGGTATTGAAAAGCGAGAAATACCCCCATTCTGGCTCTTTGTTCTGGTTCAAATTCTAGTAAATTTTGTCCACGGTAAATAACCTCTCCCTCTGTGACTTCATAACTAGGGTGTCCTGCTAAAACTTTAGAAAAGGTACTTTTACCAGAGCCATTACGTCCCATAATAGCATGGATTTCCCCTGCTTTGACTTCGAGATTGACTCCTTTGAGGATAGGTATTCCATCGATACTAGCGGTGAGATTACGAACTGATAAGATAACGTTATTTTCTGGCATAGTTAATATTTAACCTACTGTTCCTTCTAGTTTGAGACTTAAGAGTTTATCAGCTTCTGCTGCGAATTCCATGGGAAGTTTATTGAGTACGTCTTGACAGAAACCACCAACTAACATAGAAATGGCGTCTTCTTCAGATATTCCTCGTTGAGTGAAGTAAAATAGTTGATCTTCGCCGATTTTGGAGGTTGAGGCTTCGTGTTCGACTCTTGCTGTGGGTTGATCTACTTGGATATAAGGAAAGGTGTTGGCTTGGGCGTTATCCCCAATTAACATTGAATCACATTGAGAGTAGTTTCTTGCGCCTGTAGCTTTTGGTCCTATTTTGACTAAACCACGGTAGCTGTTTTGGGATTTTCCTGCGGATATTCCTTTAGAAATGATGGTACTGCGGGTATTTTTGCCGATATGCACCATTTTTGTACCTGTATCTGCTTGTTGTTTGTTATTGGTTAAAGCGATGGAATAAAATTCCCCAACGGAGTTATCGCCAACTAGTACACAACTAGGGTATTTCCAGGTAATAGCTGAACCTGTTTCTACTTGTGTCCAGGAGATTTTAGAGTTAACACCTTTACATAAACCGCGTTTAGTAACGAAGTTGTAGATACCACCTTTACCGTTTTCGTCTCCTGCGTACCAGTTTTGCACGGTAGAGTATTTGATTTCAGCGTTATCGAGGGCGACTAATTCTACTACGGCTGCATGAAGTTGGTTACTATCGTACATAGGTGCGGTACAACCTTCGAGATAGCTAACGGATGAGCCTGACTCAGCGACAATGAGGGTACGTTCAAATTGTCCTGTTTCACCGTTATTGATACGGAAGTAAGTAGATAGTTCCATGGGACAGGTTACACCTTCGGGGATATAAACGAAAGAACCATCACTAAAAACCGCAGAGTTAAGGGCTGCGTAGTAGTTATCTGCTACTGGTACTACACTACCTAGATAACGTTTAATTAGTTCGGGGTATTCTTTAACTGCTTCAGAGATGGAGCAGAAAATTACACCTTGTTCGGCGAGTTTTTCACGGAAGGTAGTAGCGATGGAGACGCTGTCAAAGATGGCATCTACGGCGACGTTAGCTAGTCGTTTTTGTTCTGATAGAGGTATGCCTAATTTCTCAAAAGTTTCAATTAAAGCGGGGTCAACTTCGTCGAGACTATTTACTTTAACTTTGCTCTGTTTAGGAGCGCTATAGTAGATAATGTTTTGATAGTCTATAGGTGGGTATTCAACGTGAGCCCAGGTTGGTTCGCTCATTTTTAACCATTGACGATAGGCTTTGAGGCGAAATTCGAGCAAGAATTCTGGTTCATTTTTTTTAGCAGAAATTAAACGAACAACGTCTTCACTAAGTCCACGGGGGATAGTTTCGGATTCAATATCGGTGATGAATCCGTATTTATAGGGTTGGTTGACTAGATTTTTAACGGATGTAGCGCTCATAGTAATGTGTTCTTCCTAATTTGTGTTTAAGATGGCAGGGCGCGGTTCTTTTTTAGTTTAACAACAGTTATGTTGTTTTATTCTATCTTATAATAAATTAACAACATGGAAGTTGTCAAAGTAGAGTAACCAAAATGCAGATTAAAGAATCGTCCTCTTCTAAACAGGATATTTTAGATTATCTCTTACGTCAGGGTCAGGCGACTGCTAAGGAGTTAGCAAAAAATCTAGATATTAGTCCTCAAGCTATCCGACGTCATCTCAAAGACTTGGAATTAGAGGGTTTGTTGGAATATCAAAAATCTCATCTAAAAATGGGACGTCCTCAGTACATCTATCAGTTAAGTCGTCAAGGGCGCGATCGCTTTCCTAATGGTTATGGAGAGTTTGCGGTTGCTTTTTTGGATACTCTCGTAGAAACAGTAGGTCAAGAACAGGTTAATCATGTTTTGCGTAAACAATGGCAACGTAAAGCTGCTGAATATCAAAGTAGGATTGGTGAGGGAACTTTAGAGGAGAGGGTCAAAAAATTATTGGCATTACGGCAAGCTGAGGGTTATATGGCTGAATTGTATCAATTGCAAGAGAATACTTATCTGTTATCGGAGCATAATTGCGCTATTTCTGAAGTAGCTGAATCTTATCCTAGTGTCTGTGGACATGAGTTAGAAATGTTTGCGGCGATTCTTCCTGATTGTACAATAGAGAGAACTCACTGGATTAATAATGGTGAGCATCGTTGTGGTTATCGTATTGAGTTGCAATGAATAATCAAGAGCAAAGTTTTTTAACCCCAGAAGAATCAGCCGCTGTGGATATGGCGTTATTGTCTTCAGAGGAGAAGTTTTTAACTCGTTTGACGGTTTCTTCTTTGAGATTATTAAAGTTGATCGCCACTGATTTGGACGTAGCGATCGCCGATTTAACTCACACCCAAATTATCGCTTGGTTTGAAAAAGAAGCCCTGATCAAAAGAGAACAGGGTCTAGATGGTACTAAACTGAAATGGTAGCTAAAACTTATCCATTTCTTTAGCTGTACCCACAGCCCCTGGTCGATTGAGGAAGAGATTACCTGCGGATTCATTTTGATAGATACAGCTAATAGCAGGTGTTCCTTCTAAAGTACCTGTAAAGCCAAATGTGTTCATACGATTTTTACAGTTGCGCACTTGCTCTTGACTAACGAGTTTTTGTTGTTCAAGTACTGCCCAGTTATTGCGACGTAAGACACAACCTGGACTCATGGATGGTTGAGTAACGTAAACGTTAAAAGGGTTAAGAGTTAGGAAGACGCGCATATCTGTAACTACAGCACTAGCGCCAAATTGGGCGCAAATTTCAGCGTTAGGGGCGCTGCGATCGATTACTTCTCTAGAGGCGACGTTTTCGGGACTAAAAGTAGCGGTAGAGGTAAAACCAATACCTACTCCTATACCCATGAGAAAGATTACCCCAAGTAGGGCGATAGTTGTAATACTTAATTTAAAAGCAGATCCTGTGGCAGGATTACGATTGCCACTGGGACGAGGTTCAGTATATCTAGGGGGAGTTCTTCGCATAGTAATTATTATTAATAGGGCTAATTATATTCTAAAGCCCAATCCCGGTTAGGGGACTGGTATAACTAACTAGCTAACGCCTAATTCTTGTTTAGCGGTAGCTAAAGCGCTAGCAATGACTTGGTGCATATCATAGTACTTATATTGTGCTAGACGTCCACCAAAAATCACGTCTTTTTCGTCAGCTTGCAACTCTTGATATTGTTTGAGTTTGCTTTTATCCTCTTCAAAGTTTACGGGATAATAGGGCGCGTCGTTATCTACCTGAGAATATTCTCTGACGATTACGGTTTCATTGGGTTTATGGGTGGTTTTTTCGAGGTGGAGGTGTTTGGGTTCGTGGATACGTGTGTAAGGGATTTCTGTGTCTGCGTAATTCATGACTGATGTTCCCTGATAGTCTTCCACGTGAATATTGTCGATTTCAAAACGCACTGAACGCCAATTGAGACGACCAAATTTATAGTCAAAATAGCGATCGATTGGTCCGGTATAGATGATTTTTTCCCGACACTGCGATCGCCAGTAAGAGATATCGTCAAAGAAATCTACTTCTAACTCTACGGGGATTCCTTCTAGCATTCTCTCGAAGATGGGGGTATAACCTCCTATGGGGATTCCTTGATAGATATCGTTAAAGTACGAGTCATGGTAAGAGTTACGTACAGGAAGACGAGTAATGATACTAGCTGGTAATTTAGTAGGATCACAGCCCCATTGTTTCATGGTATAGCCTTTGATAAAAGCCTCATACAAGTCTTTACCAATTAAGCTAATGGCTTTTTCTTCTAAGTTTTTGGGGTTAGAGATATTACCTCGTTTACTCGCGAGAAACTCTTCTACTTCTTCGGGTTTGAGGTTAACTCCATAAAAGCTATTCACCGTACCCAAATTAATCGGCATAGAATATACTTTATCTTTATGGGTGGTTAAGACTCGATGCTGATAGCGGTTAAATTCTGTGAAACGATTAATATAATCCCACAGAGGCTTATTGTTGGTATGGAAAATATGCGTACCGTAAGCGTGGATGTTAATTTCTGTATCTTGGTAATCATAGGAGTAACAGTTACCCCCAATGTGGTTACGCTTTTCTAAAACGATGACGCTTTTGCCGTTTTCTTGGGCTTGTTGTGCAAAAACCGCACCGAAAAAGCCACTACCTACTATTACATAATCATACATAATGTGTTTTACTTATTTTTCTACTGCCATATAATCTAATGCCATTTTGACAGATTGTACATCTACTGTCATAGCTGCTTCAGCAAATTCACGGGGGTTAGCTGCTAATGCTGCTTCTGAAAAGGGATCGGGTAATTTCCCTGTGATTCCGCACCATGTTCCCCCTACACAAGCAGTTATATTTCTGATACTTCTAACGACATAGCCAGGGTGAAAGATTTCAATGACTTTGACTTTAGCGCGGTTAAACATTAATGCGCCAAAGGCTGCACCATGAATACCAACGATTACTTCAGCCTGTTTACTAATCAACCATTGTTGCTCCATGGGGATATCTTCATAGTAAACTTTAGTAAAGCCATATTCTTTGAGTAATGCTTCTACTTCTGGTTCGTTAGTAATATTTCTCGTACCTTTACGACCAATAAATACTCTTTTGTAAGTTGGATATTCTAGTTGATCGATTTTTTCTGCTAAGACTTCGTCGTATAATTCTAAAGTTGAACGATAAAATTTATCTGGTACAACACTATTTTGAAAATTCTTAAATGTGATTAGTTTTCCTTCTACTTCTTGGTTAGTAACTAAGGTAGGTATGCCCATTAATTCACACACTTTTAGGGTAAATTTTTTGGGATTTTCAGGTAAAATAACGTTAATATTAGGACAAGTTCTTCTAGCTATATGCACTGCTATAGGCATAACATTAATAATCATATGAGCAACGTTATCTGTGAAAACATAACGAGCATCAAAAAAAACTCGGTTATCTGTTATTTTTAAAGCTGGTTTAATTTGTTTGGTTATTTTTGATAATAATGCTTTTCTATTTAGCCATTTTTGAGAATCTTTGATTTGGATATGGTTAAGAGATTCGGTCGTTCCCTCTGTTATTTCGTAATTTATTTCTGCTTGAGGAACTTGATATTGTGGTCTATATATATCCAATATGCCCGCCTCAAAAGCATCAGCTAAATAAGTTGAATAACTAAATGTTTTTGATCCAGGAACTTGGAGAATTTCTTCAGGAATTATATTGCTAGTTTTGTTGATTTGTTGCATTTTGGGGTACTTGTTCTGAGAATCAAAGTTAGTATATCATTTCAGATAAACCATGGTTACTCCTGCACCTCCTTCGTTTTGGGGTGCTAACTCAAAGCGTTCCACTTGAGGATGTTGTTTTAAAAGGGAGTGGACTCCTTGACGGAGTTTACCACTTCCTTTGCCGTGAATAATCCAGAGGATTTGATAATCAGTGATAGAAGCGATCGCTTTTTCTAACTCTCTTTCTGCTTCTGCTACTCTAGCACCGCGGATATCGAGAGTATTAGCGGTTGTTCTAACGGTTATTTTACTGGGTTTGGTAGTAACTGTCACGGGTTTTGTTGGTATTTTAGCAGGGGGTTGGGCTTTTTTGCCGTCGAGAGATTCAATCTCGCTAAGGTTAATCAGCATTTTCATTAAACCAAAGCGCACGGTTAGTTGTCCTTGACTATCAGGTAAAGTCAGTACTTCTGCGGTTTGACCAAGACTAGGAATGCGGATTTTTTCTCCTAGTTGGGGTTGATAGTCTTTTTGGGGTTTAGAAGGTGTTTTTAGATAATTGCTGGCGATTTGCTCTAGATTTTCTCTAGCTTTTTGAGCGTTTTGGGCAGTTTGTCCCCGTTGTTGTAATTCTCTAATTACTTGGGCTATCTGACTTTTAGCTTGGTCAATTTCTGCTTGTATGGTTTGATTTTGGGCTATTTTCAGCTCTTTTTCTCTGATTTCGAGTTCTTTAGCTTTAGTGGAGATTTCGTGGTAAAAACGCTCTGTTTCTGTGAGTAAGTCACTAGCTGCTTTAGCTTTGGTTTCTTGGTCTTTTCTTTGGGCTTCTAAACCTGCGATTACTTGGTTAATCTCTTGAGAATAGGTTCCCACTTTGTTTTTAGCTTCAGCGACAATTTCTTGGGTTAAACCGAGACGAAGGGCGATACTTAAGGCGTTAGATCGTCCTGGAATTCCCCACAGTAAGCGATAGGTAGGACCTAGGGTTTCTTCGTCAAATTCTACTGAAGCGTTTTCAAAACGACTATCTTGGTATTTAAGGGCTTTTAATTCCCCATAGTGAGTAGTAGCGATGGTTAACCAGGTTTTGTCGGCGAAATATTGCAACAGGGCGATCGCCAAGGCGCTACCTTCGGCAGGATCTGTACCTGCTCCTACTTCGTCTAGTAACACTAAGGATGATTTCAGGTTATCTCCTGTACCAATAGCGTTAATAATGCGGATAATGCGTTTAATATGACCAGAAAAGGTGGATAAACTCTGTTCTAGGGATTGTTCATCGCCTATATCTGCTAATATTTCTTTAAACCAGGGTATTTGCACTGGATCAGCTGCGGGTATATAAAGACCTACTTTAGCCATTAATGCTGCTAAACCAATGGTTTTAAGGGTAACGGTTTTACCTCCTGTATTTGGTCCGGTAATCGCTACTACCCTGATTTCTGGTTTAATTTGTACTGTAATAGGTACAACTGCTCCTCCCTGTTCGTGTTTTTCTTGCCAAACTAAGAGAGGATGTTTTAAGTCTCGTAAGGTAATAGTATCTTCTTGATCAGATTCTAGTAGTTGGGGTGGTTTAGCTTTTAACCAATAACTATAATTAGCTCTAGCGGTGGCTAAATCTAGGGTAGTAACGACAAAAACTAGGTGTTCTAAATCAGCAGAGGCGATCGCTACTTTTGCGGTTAAAGCTTTAAGGATTATTTCTATTTCTGCTTGTTCTCTACGTACTAATTGTTTAAGTTGGTTACCTAGAGGTATAATTACTTGGGGTTCAACGTAGATGGTAACACCTGTACTAGAGCTATCGTGGACTATTCCGGGTATTTGTTCTTTATGAGTGGTTTTAACTGGTAAGACGTAGCGATCGCTTCTTTGGGTAATCAGGGTTTCCTGTAGCGCGTGAGACTGTCTTTGAATAATTCCTTGAAGGGTTTTCTGGATTTTTTGTCTAATTTCTTTGAGTTGGCTACGAATTCCCGCTAATTTAGGAGAAGCGCGATTTTCTACTTCACCATTATCAGAGATACAGTGATAGATTTCTTGTTCTAATTCTGGATAACTGCGCAGATTAGCTACTATACTTTGTAATAAGGGTATTTCTGATTGTTCATCGATGGTTTTTCTTAACCGTCTTCCACCTGCTAGGGTAGTAGCTATCTCTAATAATTCTTTCCCTTGGAGGATTCCTTGTAATTGAGCTCTTTCTAGGTAGGGTTGAATATCTTTAATACCCTCAAAAGACCAAGAAGTGTTAGTCTGTTCTTGTAACCATTGTATCTCTTGAGTCTGTTGTAGGAGTTCTTTACTGGTAGCTAGATGATCAGGAATTGTTAAGTTCAAAGCTGCTTGAGCACCTAATTTAGTAGCTGCAAAAGTAGAGAGATGTTGACACAGACGATGCCATTCTAGTAATTCTAAGGTTTCTTGTTCAATCAAGGGGCAAATTTTTAAGTTATGACTGAAATTTATTTTACAACAAGCTGAGCAGGAGCAAGAAATTACGCCAGCTCAAGCAGTATCTCTATTATATAGCGAAGAAACTGAAGCGATCGCTCAAGTTGCTAATCAATTACGGGTTTTTTACTAAATTGATCATCAATAAAGCGTGTCAATGATTATTATTCCTCAACCATTGCTCTAAATCATCTAGATTATTGAAGTCTAATAACATTTCCCCAAGGTTTTCTAGTTTTTCTAGGTTTAATTGTCTAATTTGATTAGTTAATTCTGGGGATAAATTCCCTAGTTTACGGGTTAATTGACGTAGAATTAGATTAATTCCTTCTTCAGTTTTACCTTCGGCTTTACCTTCGGCTTTACCTTCGGCTTTACCAATTTGATAACCCTCTTCTCTAACTCTAGCTTTTTCTTCCTGATACAATGGCGCTAATCTCATAATTAACTCTCTATCCTCTCTTTGATTTTGGTCTCAATTTATTTCTAAATTCTTTTGCAGTGTGTATAATATCTCTAGAATAGCTGATTTAATGGGGTAGTCATCGGCTAAGGCTAATAACTCATCTATAGCTTGTTGTTGGACTTTTCCTCTTCCTAGTAATCTTAACCACAGGGTTTCTTTAGTTACTGGTAATTGATGCACTACTATTATCCCTGTTTTAAATAATTCTGGTGAACAGTATATCCCTTCCCCCCAAGATGTGGCTAATCTTGTCCCAAATTGTGCGATAATTTGGCGTGATGCGGTAGGAGTAATTATCCACAGTCGGGGTAGTTGTAAATCTACTATGTTGGTTTTATTTCTTTTGGATTCTCTGACTAATTGTCCTCTAATTTCTAAGAGTTTGAGTAAACAATCTTCGATTTCTTTGGGGGTAACTGGGTTACGATAGGGTTCAAACAGAGAGGGTGTGTTAGCTAATTGAGCAAGAATACCTAATTCTTCGGGGATGGTGGGGGTATGGGGAATAAAATAGAGGTCAACTTCTCTAATTTCCCCTGGTATTTGTTTGGCTACCTCTACTATACCATAGGGGCTTAATAAGGTTTCGAGATAGTCTTTACTAAATTGATCATAAATGAAGCGTGTCAATGATGATTATTCCTTAAACAGTATTTAGCTAAAAAAACCAAGAAGTGTTAACCTGTTCTTGTAACCATTGGATCTCTTGAGTCTATTGTAGGAGTTCTTTACGAGTAGCTAAATTATCAGGAATTATTAAATTATGAGTTGCAGTAGCTGCAAAATTAGGGATATCTTAACACAGACCTTCGCATTCTAGTAATTCTAATGTTTCTTGTTCAATCAAGGTGCAAATTTTAAAATTATGACTGACATAAATATTATTTTACAACAAGCTCAGCAGGAGCAAGAAATTACCCGAGATCAAGCATTATCTCTATTGTATAGCGAAGAAACCGAAGCAATCGCTCAAGTCGCTAATCAATTACGTCAACAACAAGTCGGAGATATTGTAACTTATGTAGTTAATCGCAATCTAAATTTTACTAATATCTGTGAGCAACGTTGCGGTTTTTGTGCTTTTAGACGAGATTTAGGGGAATCGGGAGCTTTTTGGCTCGATAGTGAGCAAATCATCGCTAAAACCTCAGATGCTGTGGCTAGAGTGGCTACAGAAATCTGTATGCAGGGGGGATTAAACCCTCATGCTAAATTAAATGGTAGTTCTTTGTCCTATTATTTAAATCTAATCAGTCAAATCAAAAGTGCTTTTCCGAGAATTCATCTTCATGCTTTCTCTCCCCAAGAGATACAATTTATCGCTAGAGAAGATAATTTAAGTTATGAATACGTCTTATTGAGTTTACGAGATGGGGGGGTCAATTCTTTACCTGGTACAGCTGCTGAGGTTTTAAACGATGAGGTACGTAAAATTATCTGTCCAGAAAAAATTAATACTGCAACTTGGTTAGAAATCATTACTACTGCTCATCGTTTAGGTATTCCTACTACGAGTACCCTGTTATCAGGACACATAGAAACACCTTCTCAACAAATAGAACATCTAGAAAAGTTAAAAGCTTTACAGCAAATTGCTTTAGAAAGGGATTATCCTGCTAGAATCACTGAGTTTATTATTTTACCTTTTGTAGGAGAACAAGCACCATTGCCTTTACGCAAGAAAGTAGGTAGAGCCCAGCCTAGTTTACCAGATACTCTCAAGTTAACCGCGGTAGCGCGTATTTTTTTAGGTAAATGGATTCCTAATCATCAACCTAGTTGGGTAAAATTAGGTCTAGATGGTGCAACAAAAGCTCTTAATTGGGGTTGTAATGATTTAGGTGGTACTCTTATGGAAGAGCATATTACCTCGATGGCGGGTGCAATGGGTGGTACTTGTCTAGAAGTGGAAAGTTTACAAACAGCGATTAAGTCAATCGATCGTCCTTATCGACAAAGAACCACTCTTTACGAGTATTTAGAGCCAAAGTTACCAGTTTATGCTAGAAATACAAACAAAGATACAGGATGTTGATTTACTTCAACGCTTACAAAAACAAGAAGTCTTGGTGATTAATTCACGTCATAAAAATGGAGTAATTATTTATAAACGTTATCACGCTGAATTTGCAGGTCCTGGTTCGTTAATTGGTGGCTCTATTGATGCGGATTTAGTTAAAATTCTCTCAGTAGGGGAGTTGACGATTAATTTTCCTGAAACTGCCAAGGAAAGAATAGCGGCTTATTTGATGCGTCGTCAATGGAATCGCTTGATTAAACAAATTACTGATGAATCTAACCCTTTAGAAAGAGCACAATTAATTCTGAATCAGTTTGAACATTGGTTTGATAAGCAAACTATGACAAAAATTCCTGACGATGCTTTTGGTTTATTGGTGGGGGTTTTTCCTCAAACTGTGAGAAGCGTAAGATTTTTATAGTTTTACATATCTCAAAAAATTTTTAATCATCAGGAAATTGCCAACAGGCTATTCTTTCTATATTAAAGCTTCCACAGCGACAATTGTTCCCTAAATCAGAATCAACCCATTCCCAATCACAATCACGACAATGACAAAAAATATTATTTTGGTTAGCTTTGGCGATTTTATTAAGCCATTTTTGGCGTTCTTCTGGTTTAAGTTGGTCAGAAAAATTTGACATTTTGATAAAAATAAGTACTCAGGAAAATCTTAATTTTATGTCTAGTATAGAACTATCATATCAAAAATGGGGTCAAGGTACAGAACCAATCTTATTACTCCACGGTTTAGCAGATAATGCTTTTGTTTGGGAGAGTTTGGCTGAATATCTTGCCCCAAGGTTTCAAATTGTCGCTCCAGATTTACGTGGTCATGGTGATAGTCTTAAACCAGAAAATGGTTATACTTTTTTTGATTTAATAGGTGATTTACAATTATTATTGAAAAGTTTAGGTTGGTCATCAGCTCATGTTTTAGCTCATTCTTGGAGTGCTAAAATAGCGACTATTTGGGCTACTCAATCTCCTGAAAATATTCGTAGTTTAATTTTGGTTGATCCTTTTTTTATTGGAAAAATTCCTAGTTTTTTCCGTGTCAGTTTTCCTCTACTTTATCAGGTTTTACCTTTTCTCAAGACTATTGGACCATTTTCTAGTTATGAAGAAGCAGAAACAGTAGCGCGTCAATTAAAACAATATCGGGGTTGGAGTAGTTTACAACAAAAAGCCTGGAAAGCAGGAATAGAAAAAAAACCTGATGGTAGTTGGGGTAGTAAATTTACGATTAACGCACGGAATCAAATTTTTTTAGAATTAATTAAAGTTTCAGGTTTAACTGATTATATAGACATACCAACTCTATTTATTAAACCAGAAAAAGGTTTAAATCGGACTAATTGGCAATTACAACCTTATCGTCAATATCTAACTAATTTAACTATTGTTGAATTCCCTGGAAATCATTGGGCATTTCTAGTTAATCCAGATACTTTTAATGTTACTATTGCTAATTTTTTAAATGAAATCATGCAGTCTTAAAATAAAAAAACTTTTAATAACTAGCTATTAAATCAACTCCTAGACTGGAGGGATCTCTTCGAGATTTGCGTAGCGGTGCGCAACCACAATCCCCCACCTACAGCAAAGATTAAAGCAATCCAACCAGTGAGAGGTTGTAGGAGTAAAAAACCCCCTACCGCGAACATTAAACCATATAGGATGAAGATAGCGGCGATCGCTTTTTGTAAATCTTGACCTAAATCTTGTAGAGGTATAACTTGGGTTCGTTGTTGTTGACGTCGCCACCCCCTAGCATCGGGACGCACACGACGGTAAAATTCATCTAGGGTATTCTCTGATTCTGGGGGAGTTAATAACATCACCGTAAAGCAGATAGTGATAGTAACCACAGAAATAACCAATAAACGCAGACCAAAATCAGCAAACACCTCCCCAAAAGCGGGAACAAGACTGGTAATGACTCCCATGAGTAAACCCGATAACATTGCTGCTAACTCTGTAGCTGCGTTGATACGCCACCAAAACCAACGTAGAATTAAGATTAACCCAGGACCTGTACCAATAGCGATGACTAATTCAAAGACTGTATAAATATCATCAGCGTAAAAAGCGGCGATCGCCCCTATCACTGTAACAAAAATAGAACTCAAACGTCCTACCAAGACTAATTGTGGTTGAGTCGCTTCGGGATTAACAAAACGCTGATATAAGTCATTAGTCAAATAAGATGCACCCCAATTAATCGAGGTAGAGACAGTACTCATAAAAGCGGCGATCAGAGAAGCTACTACTAAACCTAGTAATATTGGGGGTAAAAACTCTAACATCAGTTTAGGATAAGCTAATTCGGGATCTTCTAAGTTTGGATAATAAACGATAGCAACTAAAGCTACGACGATCCAGGGCCAAGTACGCACTATATAGTGTAAGATGTTAAATAACCAAGCTGACTTAACTGCTTCAGTTTCATCTTTTACCGAGAGGAGACGTTGGATAAACTCTCCTCCCCCATCACTACGACGAAATGACCACCATTGTAAAAATAAATAACTTCCAAAAGTAGTTAGGGAAATTTTCGCTGTTTCTTCTAGAGGGAAAAAGGTTAAAACATTGAACTGACTAACTGCTTCTACTTGGGGTATTAACTCGTGAATTCCTCCCATATGTTGCAGGGCGATTATGGCTACGATGATTGCACCTGTTAACCCTAAAAAGAATTGAAAAAAATCTGTGGCTACTACACCCCATAAACCAGAGAAACCCGCGTATGTTAGTACGAATATACTAACTCCTACCACGCTGCAAATTTTCTGATTTTCCTCTGGATTAAATCCTAAACTTTGCCATAATTGTAAAGCATCTACAACCTTAACCATGGCTAACATAGCGTAACCAATACCGAGACAGTTAATGGGAACAGCGAATAAAAAGGCTTTTACTCCTCGTAACCAAGAAGCGAGATAACCACCATAACGAAGTTCCGTGAGTTCAGCATCGGTGATTACTTCAGAACGACGCCAAAGACGCGCAAATAAATAAATCATCAGAATATGGGCGATCCCAAAACTCCACCAAACCCAATTGCCAGCAATACCCCTTGTAGCTACAATACTGGTAATAATCAAGGGTGTATCAATAGAGAAGGTAGTAGCAGCCATACTTGTACCCGCTAACCACCAAGGTAGCGATCGCCCAGAGACAAAAAAATCTGTTAAACTTTGAGAACCCTTCGGGGATAAGTATAGTCCTAAAGCGAGAGTTCCCAAAAGATAGAGTAAAACTACTAACCAATCGACTAATTGCATGAAAATATTATTATGAATCGTTATTTAGGTTTATTTCCCTGTATTAGTTTAACCGTCATTGCTTTTCCTGTCATGACTCACGCTGAAACCTCTTTTTACTTAGCTTATCCTCCCACAGGACATACCACCACAGCCGAACAAATATTTTTTATAGGTACAGCGCCAACAGCAGCAGAAGTAACCATTAATGACCAAGTTATCACTAGAAGTGAACAGGGACATTTTGCGCCGAGTTTTCCCCTGCAAATTGGTGAAAATAGGTTTATTTTACGTTATCAAGACCAAACTATGGAAAGAGTAATTACACGTGTCCCCACACAAGTAGAAATTCCCACAGATTTAGCTTTTGGAGAAGATTCTTTAACCCCCAATACCGATATTACCCGTTTAAGAGATGAACTAGTTTGTTTTGGGGCGATCGCTCCAGACCATGCTAAAGTAAGGGTAGAAATAGGTGGACAAACCGTCTCATTATTTCCCCAAACCGAACAAAGAGAACTTGTCCCCAATCAAGCTATCTATACTCCCATCTCAGAATATAACCTTCCTGCTTCTAGGGGTTATTATCAAGGTTGTACCACTTTTACTGAAACTGGTTTTCTCGGTCATCCTATTTTTAAACTCAATTGGCGCGATCGTCAGTTAGTAGAGACAGGTAAGAGTAAAATCACTATAGTATCACCACAAGATTTAGGAGTAATCAGAATTAAAAGCGATCGCGCTGTCACTCGTACCGGTCCTGGTACTGATTATTCCCGTTTAACCCCCCTTCCCGAGGGAACTAGGGCGAGAATAACGGCAAAAGAGGGAGAATGGTTGCGTTTAGACTCTGGTTTTTGGGTAAAAGAGACAGAAACTCAACCAATTCCCCAAGCTATCCCTCCTCAATCAGCAATTAGAGTGGTTACTACTCGTAAATCACCAGATCAAACAGAGATTATTTTTCCTTTAGAGATACCGATACCTTTGACTATCCAACAAGGAGATAATACCCTAACCCTTACTCTTTACAATACTATCGCTCAAACTGATACTATTCGTTTTGATGATCATCCCTGGATACAGCGTCTAGATTGGCAACAAATTACACCCAATCAAGTACAATATCAACTACGTTTTAAAACTAACCAACAATGGGGTTATGATTATCGTTATGAACAGAATAACCTGATTCTCTCGATTAATCATCCCCCAAGAATAACTCAACAGAGTCTTTTACCCTTACAAAATATTACCATAGTTTTAGATCCTGGACACGGTGGTAAGGAATCAGGAGCAAGAGGACCGACGGGTTACCCCGAAAAAGAGATTAATCTGTTGATTTCCCAACTATTAGCCCAAAAATTGCGCCAAAAAGGAGCGACAGTCTATTTAACTAGGGAAGATGACCGAGAATTATCTTTACAGGAAAGAGTAGATTTTATCGCAGAAATTAACCCAACTATAGCTCTATCTATCCACTATAATGCTTTACCCGACGGTGGCGACGCTCTCAATACCATGGGAGTAAGTACCTTTTGGTATCATCCTCAAGCCCATTCTTTAGCTGTATTCATCCATAATCATCTGGTTAATAAATTACAGCGTCCCGATTATGGTATCTATTGGAATAATCTCGCTCTGACTCGTCCTCACCAAGTACCTACTATACTACTAGAATTGGGTTTTCTGATTAATCCTGTTGAGTTTGAATGGATTACTAATCCTGAAGCACAATATCAGTTGGTTGATACTCTCAGTGAAGCGATCGCTCTTTGGTTTACTCAATTATAATGAGCTATATTTAGATAAGATTTTAATGATTTATATTTATCTACATGGTTTTGCTTCTAGCCCCAAATCAAGTAAGGCTAAATATTTTCAACAACGCTTTGATAGCTTAGGTATCCCTTTAATAATTCTAGATCTCAATCAAGGAGATTTTAGTAATCTAACCCTAACTCGACAGTTACAGCAAGTAGAGACCATTTTAACAGAAACTCAAGAATCTGTTACTCTGATTGGTTCAAGTTTTGGAGGTTTAACAGCAACTTGGTTAGCCCAAAGTCACCCTCAGATTGAGAAGTTGATTTTACTCGCACCTGCTTTTAATTTCTTATCTCAGTTACAATCTTTATTGGGAGAGACAGAAATTAGCAAATGGCAACAACAGGGATATTATCAGTTTTATCACCATGGGGAAAAACTAGCACTTCCTTTAAGTTATGAATTTATGTTAGATTTACAAAACTATCAGGAAGTAGAACTTAATAGAGAAATACCAACCCTAATTATACATGGAATCAAAGATACGGTTATCCCTGTAGAATCTAGTCGAGTTTATCGAGATACTCATCAACAAGTAAAACTAGTGGAGTTAGATAGTGATCACTCTTTGATGGATGTTTTAGAGGAAATTTGGTCGCTCATTGTACATATTCAGTATAAAGGTTAATTAAGTTAATCATTTGCAGATTTAATCAGATTTTAAAACCTTTGTGATCGCTATGACATTTTTTAGCAAGAGTAATTTATCTTAGTAAAATTAATAATGTAGGAAAGTAAAATATTTAGGCAAATTGTAGTTTTGTTACGAAACAGTAATGATCAGAATTGAAAAATTGATATTTTTTCCGCCTTTTAAAAAGGCGGTTAAGATATTATTGAGGGATTAATTCTTCGAGAATAACAAATTGGACGTGATTAAGTGCTAATTCCCCAATAGACATATTGATTTCCTTGAGGGGAACTCCCTGAGTGGTTACTTTTTCAAAGGGTACACCTTTTGCCATTTCTGCATGATACCAAGCTATACCCATAAAAAAGCGGTTAGGATATGGTCCTCCATCAAATAAATCGTCGGGGTTAGATTCCATGGGTAACCAACCAAAACCAGGTAGGTAAAATTCCATCCAGACGTGATTATAATCAGGTATCAGAGGGATGTTTTTCTGTTCGGGATTTTGGGGACATTTATATCTACCGACGGTACGACAAGCAATCCCATTTAAACGAGATAAGGCTAATAAGATCCCTAAATATTCACCACATGAACCTACTCCGCGTTTCAGTGCTATATCTGGAGTATCAATATGGGGTTTCATTCCGTAGGAGAGGCGATCGTAAACGTAGGTACGGATGTTATAGACTTGACGTAATAAATTAGTTTCTTTATTAATCGCTTCTTGGGCTGCTCTTTGGATTATTTCTGTATTCATAGCTAAATCGTCATCATCTAACAGATAACGCTGTTGATATTCTTCCGACAGTGGGGGAAGTGATTCGCAATCTCTAGGGGTGATTTGATATTTGAGACTCCATAATTCTATAACCGCGCGCCAACCGAAAATACAGCGGGTATCTCCTGTGAGGTGCTCAAATTTAAAAACGGCTATTTTTTGTCCTTCAGAGTTAACCTCTTCGGTAAAGGGTATTCCGATCGCTTCGACTTTGATGACTTTTTGACGATTGGTATCTGTGGGTAAAGCGATACGCCATTCTAGATTCTGTAGGTTAACTTGATCTAGGGGTGAAATCTCTTCTACATAGGTCATTTCTACTCGATAACCGTTAGAAAGGGTATATTTTTTATCTTCGTAGTAATGGAAATAGAGAGGATGTATGAAGGTTTGATCCCGATACTGCATTTCATGACTGGGATCGCGATTAGGGTTATCTCGAATATAGGGTTCTCTAAAAGCGTAGGTTACATAGAGGGTTTCTTTTTCTGTACTTTCCTCCGTATAAAAACTTAACCCCGTAGGAGATTGAAAAGGGGTCAACATACTGTAAATTATTTGCCCTGTGGCACGGTCGAGACAATAAACCGTTTGTTCGAGATTGTCTGATACCCAGAGTTGCTCATCTTTAATCGTGATATTTTCTACTCCAATTCCTGGAGCATAAAAATAGGTAATTTCTTTGCCTGTTTCTCTGTCGAAAACGTGTATTTTACCGCTTTTTTGAGAAC
>RECR01000036.1 GCA_007693955.1 Gloeocapsa sp. DLM2.Bin57 | reverse complement strand
GATAAAGTTCTAAGTCAACACGTCCACCATTGGGAAAAACATCGATATCTACATTTCTTCTGCGAGTTAGTTCAAAAGTATAAATATCGTGTTCAAACTCATCGGGAATCAAGAAAGTTTCGTTACTATAACGACCCCGAGAGAATTCTACTTCATAGTTATTTTGATTATCAAACATGATTAAATCCTTGCTAATTCTGAGATTTTAATGAAAGACGCTTTTTTTAGGTAATTGTTCCATAGCTGTTTAACAATTTTTTACAATCAAAAGTAACAAAGCTATAATATAAGTAATTTACATAATCAAAAATTAATCTGATTAAAACCAACTAGACTATTGAGTGTAGAAATATCCTGACCCAATTCTTGGTTAAGCAAAGGATTATTATCATTACTAAACGAACTGGTAATTGTATCTTCAGATAAGGTACTCATTTCTAAAGAAGGATTACTATTAATCGTGAGTTGATAATCAACTTGTTCCACATCATTATTAACTCCTGATAAACCAACGTGAACAAAATATGTTCCTTCTTGTAATCTCCTATTGAAAGACTGGTCTCCACTAGTATTAGATCTATCGAGAAGTTCATCGCTTCTATCCAGGATACCATTATTATTAGTATCCTCATAAAGTTCTAATTCTAGAGTACCATTAGAAGGTGATACAGAGATATCAATATTTCTTTCTTCCTCAAGTTGAAAAGTATAAATATCATGTTCTGATTCATTGGGGATTAAAATATTTGTGTTGGTGTATTCACCATCTCTAAATAACACATTAAAGGTCCTAGTATTTTCTGTAAATAAAGGATCAGAAGATGAACTACTAGAAGATGAAGATCCAGAGACTGAAACTCCTCCTAGAAAAAAGTTAGTGGAATTGTTGGGGAATAAGGTAACTGGTTCATTATTATCACCAATATTGACGTCAATGTCATAAACTAAATCATCTCTATTTCTATTGACTTCTCTTAAACCAACGTGAACAAAAAAAGTTCCTTTTGCTAGGGTTTTATTTAAACCTTTGCTACCATTTTTATGATTTCGACCGATAAGATTATCTTCTGTATCTAACCTGAAATTACTATTATCATCTCTATATAAATTTAACTCAACATTACCACCATTCGGGGACACATTAATCCTAACATCCTCTCTACTAGTGAGTTCAAATCTATAGATTTCTTGTTCAAATAAGCCAGGAATTAATAAACCTTCCCTATTATACTGAGAAGATTCTATGACATAATTATTAGTATTTTCCTTAAATAAGTCAGGAGCAAAATTATCGTTATTTAAGTTATCTATTTCAAGTTCATAAACTAATTCATTGCGGCTACTGGTGACTTCACCTATACCAACATGAACAAAATAAATCCCTTCTGATAGTTGCAAATCTAGGACTTCTGTACCTCCCTGACTGGAACGTTCGATTAATTCATCTTCCGTATCTAAAATTCTATTGTTATTACTATCTCGATAAAATTCTAGATTAATCCTACCCCCATTAGGAGTAACAGAGATATCAACATCTTGTCTATCATTAAGTCCAAATGTATAGATATTGTGTTCAAATACTCCAGGAACTAATAAACCTTCTCTCCTATAACTACCTTGAAAAAATATTATCTCGTCATTTAGCTCTTCTTCAAATTTAAACATGATTAAATTATAATTTAGGTATTTCAACAATTAGTTTAGCTAATTTTAGGTGTTAGGGGGTTATTCCAAATAAAGATAATGAGCGAAACAATAATTAATTCTTCATTCTTCATTCTTTATTCCCCTACAACCTACACCCCATTTAAGGAGTATCTAATCTCAAACTAGAGACGTTGCAGACGTTCTTGTAATATTTTAGCCTGAATTTGGGCTTCGTTTAGGTCTTTTTTCACGGTTTCTACCACTTCAGTAGGTGCTTTACTAGTAAACTTGGGATTATTGAGACGTTGGGTTAAACTCTCGATTTTAGTTTCTAGGGTTTGGTATTTTTTCTGGAGTTTCTGTTTAAAAGCGGGAATATCGATAATACCTGATAAGGGTATTAAAACTTGAATAGTTCCTACTACTGAAGCAATGGTTTGAGTGTTAGTTTCTGTTAAGGTAGGAGTAATAGTGAGATGTTCTACTTTAGCTAACTCCTGAATGTAATTTTTTCCTTGTTGCAAGATTTCTGCTTCGCTACTATTTTGGGTTTGTAGAATCGCGGGAACTTTCACACCTGGTTTTATTTCTGCTTCTGCACGTAGATTACGAATTGTACGAATTGTATTTATTAAGAGGGTAAATTCTGACTCTAGGGAAGGATTAATCAGGGTTGAATCTACTTGGGGGTATGACTGTAAGGCTAAAGAATCTCCCGCAGCTTGGGTAAGAGTTTGCCAGACTTCCTCAGTGATATAGGGCATAAAAGGATGTAATAATTTAAGAATCCCTTCTAGTACATAAGCGAGAATTTGTTGAGCAACTAGACGTGATTTAACCTCTGCTTGGGGTTGGAGTCGAGATTTAACTAACTCTATATACCAATCACAGAAATCACCCCTACTAAACTCATAGAGTGCTTTTGCTGCTTCACCGAGACCATAGTTTTCGATTAGTTGGCTAGTTTCTGTTACAGTTTGATAGAAGCGAGAGAGTATCCAGCGATCGCTCAATTCTAGAGATTGATACTCAGGTATTCCCAATTGACTAGGGGTTTTTCCCTCTAAGTGCATTAAAACGAAGCGAGAAGCATTCCAAAGTTTATTAGCAAAATTACGAGAAGCTTCTACAGATTCTGACTCATCGGTGGAGCGGTTATATTGTAAACTGATATCTTGTCCTGCACCTGCTACCTCTCTAATTAGAGTATATCTAAGAGCATCTGCTCCGTATTTTTGGCTCAATAAGAGGGGATTAATGCCATTATTGGCTGATTTAGACATTTTTTTACCGTTTTCATCCCTAACTAGTCCATGTATATACACGTCTTTAAAGGGCATTACATCGGTAAAATAACCCGCCATCATCGTCATTCTCGCTACCCAGAAGAAGATGATATCAAATCCCGTTACTAGGGTAGTATTGGGATAGTATTTAGCTAATTCGAGGGTTTGCTCGGGCCATCCCATAGTTACAAAGGGCCATAAACCCGAGGAAAACCAGGTATCGAGTGCATCATCATCTCGTACTAAGATTGCCTCTTTACCATAGGTAGCCATGGCTTTTGCGTCTGCTTCGGTTTGATTGTGGGCTACGATAAAGGGTGTGTTGTCGGTCATTTCCCCGTTAGTTTCACTAACTACGTACCAAGCGGGAATCTGATGACCCCACCAGAGTTGACGAGAGATACACCAGTCTTTGAGTTTAACTAACCAATCGCGATAAACTTTTTGCCAACGTTCCGGGACAAAATGGGGGGAATCCTCGTTATCTAAAGCTTTGAGGGCTTTTTGGGCTAGGGGTTCAATTTTGATAAACCATTGGGTAGATAAAAGGGGTTCAACGGGTACTTTACCGCGATCGCTATAGGGGACACTATGACGATAGTTTTCGACTTTTACTAATAATCCTTGAGATTCGAGACGTTTTACCACGTTTTTACGAGCTACAAAGCGGTCTTCTCCTGCGAATTCTCCCGCGTTTTCGTTAAGACTACCATCTTTATTCATGATATTAATTAAGGGTAGCTGGTGACGTTGTCCCATTTCAAAGTCATTGGGGTCGTGAGCAGGTGTAACCTTAACACAACCTGTACCAAATTCAGGATCGACGAATTCGTCAGCTATTATGGGTATTTCTCGTCCAATTAAGGGTAAAATAACCTTTTTTCCGATTAGAGATTGATATCTAGTATCTTGGGGGTTGACAGCTACTGCTGTATCTCCTAGCATGGTTTCAGGACGGGTGGTGGCGACTTGAATATAACCTGTGCCATCTTGGAGAGGATAGCGAAAATGCCAAAGATTCCCGTCTATTTCTTGGTTTTCTACTTCTAAGTCTGAGACTGCTGATTCTGAAGCGGGACACCAGTTGACTAGATATTTTCCTCGGTAGATTAAACCTGCTTCGTAGAGTCTGACAAAAGCTTCAACTACTCCTTGAGATCTCCTTTCATCCAGGGTAAAACATTCTCTAGTCCAATCTGCGGATAATCCTAGGGTTTTAAGTTGATTAATGATGCGATCGCCTGAATCTTGACGCCATTGCCAAGCTTTTGCTAAAAATGCTTCTCTTCCCAAGTCGTAGCGGGATTTTCCTTCTGCTTTGAGTTGTTTGTCAATAATCGTATGTACTGCTATACTGGCGTGATCCGTACCTGGTAAACAGAGGGTATTTTTCCCTTGCATACGGTGATAACGTACTAGGGTATCAATCAGGGCGGTATTAAAAGCGTGCCCCATGTGTAACTCTCCCGTCACATTAGGGGGAGGGATAACGATACAATAGCTTTCACCTTGACTATTGGGATTGGCTTGAAAGACTTGGTTTTCTTCCCAATATTGTCGCCATTTTTTTTCCGTTTGTTGGGGATCGTATTGAGTAGGGAGTTGTAGATTACTGTACGTCATTTATTTAGTTAGGTCTAATGTCTCTTGACTACGTCGTAAACCGCGTAAATTTCCTTCAAAACTTAGAGGATTAACTGCATCATTGTCAAAGTCTATATTATCTGTTACTGGTTCTGTTTGACCAGTCTCTCCTGTTTCTGTCATCGGAGTCATAATGATTATATCGTCAGTTGATTCTTCTCCTTTAACAGAAGTTGGAGTGTTAGTCTGTGTACCGTCAATAAGTGATTCTTGTGTACACAAATCCAAGAGATTAACTGTTTCCCCCGCGGGGTTAATCATGTAACAGGGTAGATTTGCTTGAGATAGGACTGAATCTACGTTTAAATTAGCTAGAGTAAGTCCTAGGGTGATAATCGTTATTTTTAGCTGAATTTTCATAATTTGTTCGGTAAACCACACTTATAAACTAGTTGCTATTGGATACCAAATTTAGTTAAATTAGCACTCAAGGGGTGAGAGTGCTAACTTGAATCTAAATCAACTGACTCAAACCATCTCAATTGTACATTTAAATAGGAGAACCTATGGCAGCAATTAGCATTAATGTAACCGAAGTTAAACCACTTGGCGATCGCGTTTTCGTCAAAGTAAGTCCCTCCGAAGAAAAAACCTCTGGTGGTATCCTTCTTCCCGATACAGCTAAAGAAAAACCCCAAATAGGCGAAATCGTCGCGGTAGGGTCAGGAAAAATCAACGATAATGGTACACGCATACCCCTAGAAGTAAAAGTAGGAGACAAAGTTCTCTACTCTAAATACGCGGGTACAGATGTTAAATTAGGCGGCGAAGAATACGTATTACTTTCAGAAAAAGACATTCTCGCAGCTCTTTCCTAGTCCCAATCTTTCCTAATTTTCACAATTGTTCCACTAACTATTAGAATAACAAGAGATCACAAATCTATGGCTAAATCAATCATTTACAACGAAGATGCACGTCGTGCTCTAGAAAGAGGTATTGACCTACTCGCAGAAGCAGTCGCAGTTACTCTCGGACCAAAAGGTCGTAACGTAGTACTAGAGAAAAAATTTGGTGCGCCTCAAATCGTTAATGATGGTGTAACTATTGCTAAAGAAATCGAATTAGAAGATCATATCGAAAACACAGGAGTTTCTCTAATTCGTCAAGCAGCGTCTAAAACCAACGATGTAGCAGGGGATGGAACAACCACAGCAACCGTAATCGCTCACGCAATGGTTAAAGAAGGTTTACGCAACGTAGCAGCAGGAGCTAACCCCATCGCTATCAAACGTGGTATCGACAAAGCTACAGAATTTTTAGTAGAAAAAATCAAAGAACACGCAGAAGAAGTAAAAGACTCTAAAGCGATCGCTCAAGTAGGCTCTATTTCCGCGGGTAATGACCAAGAAGTAGGTCAAATGATTGCTCAAGCAATGGATAAAGTCGGTAAAGACGGTGTAATCTCCCTCGAAGAAGGTCGCTCTATGACCACCGAGTTAGAAATTACCGAAGGTATGCGCTTCGATAAAGGTTATATCTCTCCTTATTTCGTAACCGATACCGATCGCATGGAAGCAGTATTTGAAGATCCCATGATCCTCATTACTGACAAGAAAATTGCTCTAGTCCAAGATTTAGTACCTGTTTTAGAACAAGTAGCACGTCAAGGTAAAGCCTTAGTAATTATCGCTGAAGATATCGAAAAAGAAGCTCTTGCTACCCTAGTAGTTAACCGTTTACGCGGTGTACTAACCGTAGCTGCGATTAAAGCTCCAGGATTCGGCGATCGTCGTAAACAAATGCTCGAAGATATCGCGGTATTAACTGGTGGTCAAGTAATTAGCGAAGATGCAGGTCTCAAACTAGAAAGCGCTAAAATAGAAATGCTTGGCTCTGCTCGTCGTATGACCATCACAAAAGATAGCACAACTATCGTAGCTGAAGGTAACGAACAAGAAGTTAAAGCGCGTTGTGAACAAATCCGTCGTCAAATCGAAGAAACCGATTCTTCCTACGACAAAGAAAAACTCCAAGAGCGTTTAGCTAAACTCTCTGGTGGTGTAGCTCTCATCAAAGTAGGTGCAGCTACCGAAACCGAAATGAAAGATCGTAAACTCCGCCTAGAAGACGCGATCAACGCTACCAAAGCAGCAGTAGAAGAAGGTATCGTACCTGGTGGTGGTACTACTCTAGCTCACCTAGCTCCTCAATTAGAAACTTGGGCTAACGAAAACCTCACCAATGAAGAGTTAACTGGAGCGATGATTGTTGCTCGTGCTCTTCCTGCTCCCCTAAAACGTATCGCTGAAAATGCGGGTCAAAATGGTGCAGTAGTAGCGGAAAGAGTCAAAGAAAAAGACTTCAACGTTGGTTACGACGCAGCTAATAACGAATTTACTGATATGTTAGAAGCAGGTATCGTTGACCCGGCTAAAGTAACTCGTTCTGCTTTACAAAACGCAGCTTCGATCGCAGGTATGGTTCTCACCACTGAATGTATCGTTGTGGATAAACCCGAAAAAGACAAAGCTCCCGCAGCTCCCGGCGGTGGAGATTTTGACTACTAATAGCTAGTAGTTCCCAACTTGACACCCTACCCAATGGGTAGGGTTTTTTATAGGAAAAAATTATGAAAGTAGAATTTAGAGAATTTAATCCCTTTGATTTGTGGATTTGGTTAGAATTTGAAACCAATCCCGCTCCTATGGAACAACAATACGTTGAGGAAGTGTTTAACTCCTGGTTTTACCTGGGAAAATTAGGAGCTTTTAACGCGGAAAATCTGCAAGTCCAAGATATGGGTATCGATATTAGTTATATGGAATACGTTCAACAATCAGATAACCAATCACTTATGTCACCCATGCACAATATGAGTGATTTTCAATACAACGGTGCTTGGGGTAGATGTTGGTTTGATTTGGGGATGAGTGATTTAATCGCTATAGATATCTTGATCAATGCTTTAAAACAACTTAGTCAAGAGTATGTACCAATTCAACGTCTCATTATTGGTGGAGAAAACGAAGACTGGTTAACCGACGATCGTTCCCAAGAAACTTTTGTGGAATAAGATCAACTTGAGGAAAGGGGTTAGGTGGAACGGTGTTATTATTCCTGTATATTATACTCCTCATTAATAATTCTAGTTCCTTGAGTATCAAGAGCTAAAGATTTAACCATAGCGGTAATGCCTAGATTTGACCAAGCTTGAGCTAAAGCTGATTCTACCGCGGTTGCTTGAGCAGAATCCACTAAGGCTAATAAAGTAGGACCTGCTCCACTAATCACTAAACCATAAGCTCCCGCGGCGATCGCCTCGGTGCGAAGTTCTTGATAACCAGAGATTAAACCTTCACGGTAGGGTTGATGAAGACGATCAGCCAAAGCTACCCTTAACCATTCCCCTTGATTAGTAGCTAACCCTCGTAAGAGTAATCCGAAATGAGCCACATTAAAAATAGCATCAGCACGCTGGATTTGTTTGGGTAATACAGAACGTGCTACTTCGGTAGAGAGTTCAAAATCCGGAATAGCTACCACTGGGGTAATTCTTTCAGACCAAGGAATGGGACAAATTTGCCAACCTTTCTCATTAGCTACGCTTAATTGACAGTTGCCTAAAAAAGCGGGTACAACATTATCGGGGTGTCCTTCTGTGGCGATCGCCAATTCTAACACTTCTGAAGGTTGCAGAGGATTTTGAGCTAGATAATTAGCCGCGACTAAACCTGCGACAATCGCGGTTGCCGAACTTCCTAAACCCCTAGCTAAGGGTACTCCTGATTCGATGTTAATCTCTACCCCTGGAATGTCTTGACCAATATGTTGATACAAGGTGCTAAAAGCTCGATAAAGCAGGTTATCAGGACTAGTACTCACACCTGTTGACTCACTACCTTGGACGGTTATTTTTAAGCTTGTCTCTGGGTTAATCTTAAACTCAAAACGATTATAGATGGTTAAAGCTGCTCCTAAACAATCAAAACCAGGACCTAGATTAGCAGTTGTTCCAGGAGTAATTACAGTAACGGTGGTTGGTGACATAATCCGATTTAGAAAAAATAAGCAACAAGATTTTAGCATTTCTAGAGAAGCAAGAAAGGAACATTATATCCAATGGAGTAAAAGAAAGCTAAAAATATAACAGAGGCACTCTTGCAAGAGAGGGGGGAGTGTGGGCTCACAGGTGTAGGTTTTTGACAATGAGATTCTGGCGAAGGTGAGACAAGGAAGA